>JAJUJN010000423.1 GCA_029265335.1 Alcaligenaceae bacterium | reverse complement strand
GCGATCTGCTGCAAAGCGTGATGGTGAACCCTCCAGCCCGGCTGCCCGCCTTGCTGGGCGCTCATGAGCAAACCGAAGGTCGAGGGCGCGCCGGACGCCCCTATTTCAATCAGCCGGGCCAGGCTTTGATGATGTCCTGCGCGTTTCTGGTGCAGCTGCCCGTAGCCGCCTTGCCCACGCTCGCCACCTGGCTGGCGGTGGCCAGCGCCGAATTGATTCGCGAACAGGTGTCCCCCCCCGCCGATCTCACCTTGAAATGGCCCAACGACATCAACTGGCGAGGGGCCAAATTGGCCGGCATGTTGCTGGAATCGGCGCGTGAGGCCAACGCTGCGATCGTGGTGGTGGGCATGGGCCTCAACCTCTGTGGTAGCGCCGAACTTGCGGCCGCCTTGGAACGGCCCATCGCCGATTGGCAACAAACGGGCAGCGCCACTCCTCCATTGGACCTCGCCGCGGGGCTCGCCAGCGCCTGGCAGGCCGCAATCGCCGTGGCCGAACGACATTGGCAGCCGGGTGTTGGCCTGGAAGCCTTGCCAACGCGATTCGCCGATTGTGATGGCCTGGCCAACGCCTCCGTTGTATTGCGCGACCACAACACCATCATCGACGAGGGGCGAGCCCTGGGCGTGCGGCCCGACGGACGCCTCCGGCTGCAAACCGCCCAAGGCGAGCGCGCCATCAGCGTGGGCGAACTTTCTCTGCGACCGTCGTCATGAAACTCTTGATCGACGCAGGCAACACCCGGCTCAAGCTCGGCTGGCTCAGCGACGATGGCGATCGTGAAACCGTGCCCTTCTCCTGCCTGCCCACCGAGCTGGTCACTTGTCTTACCGACTGGTTGGCCACGGTGCCCCAACCGCCGGTCAGCGCCACGGCGGCCAGCGTGCTGCGCGACGAGGCCAACGCCGCCCTGGAACACACCCTGAGTGCGCTCACCGGCTGCCCGGTGCACTGGCAGCGTCCGCAGTCGGAGTGCCTGGGCATGCGCACCCATTACCATGAGCCCGAGCGCCTGGGCGTGGATCGCTGGCTCGCCATGTTGGGGCTCTGGCGCCACCCGCAACATGCTCAGGCCCGGGCACAAGGCAGCATCGATGTTCTGGCCACTTTCGGCACTGCCACCACCATCGACACCCTGAACCCCAACGGAGATTTCGTGGGTGGGCTGATCCTTCCCGGCTTCACGCTCATGCGGCGCTCACTGCACCAGGGCACGGCGCGACTGCCCGATCATCCCGGCGAGCTGCAGGAATTTCCCATTACCACCGAATCGGCCATCCACAGCGGTGTGTTGGCCGCCCAGGTGGGCGCAGTATGGCGCCAAGTAAAATTGGCGCGTCGCGCCTGGCCCGACGCCCCCTGTCGCTTGCTGGTGAGTGGCGGGGCCTGGCCCGAGGTGGCTCCCGCGCTACAACACACCGAAGACTTGCTGCCAGCCGACGTCACCGTACAATGGCTGGATCGGCCGGTGCTCGACGGTCTGGCCGTGTTGGCGGCCAACTCGGCGCCCCACCCACACCCCACTGTCTAACCGCCATGCGCAGCCTGTTTTTTATCGTTCTATTGGCCAATGTGGCCCTGTTCGCCTACGGCACCGGTGCATTTGGCGACCCTCCCGGCAACGAGGGGCGCGACCCTGCCCGGCTGCAACAGCAAACGTCGCCCCAGTCGCTGAGCGTCAGCCTGAGCTTGCCGCGCTTGCCCGAATCCGCGCCAGAAGAGCCGTCGTAGAGCGTTCGTGCTCAAAAGGTATCGCCACAGCGCGGCCTCCCCACGATTCCACCAAACGGGTTTCGGGCAAGAAAGGCATGTGGTAGTCGCCACCCTTCACAATCACGTCGGGCCGCAACTCTTCAATCAGCGCTTCGGGCGTGTCTTCATCGAATAAGGTCACCCAACTGACCATCTCGAGCGCCGCCAACAGGGCTTGACGATCGGCTTCCGCGTTCAATGGCCGGTCGGCCCCCTTGCCCAGACGCCGGACCGAAGCATCAGTATTCACTGCCACCACCAAGGTAGGGCCTAGCTCGGCCGCCCGGGCCAGATAGCTGACGTGCCCCCGATGGAGAATATCGAACACCCCATTGGTAAACACCAAAGGGCGCGGCCATTCGCCGGCCGCCGCGCGCTGAACCAGTTGAGCGCGCGCCACAATTTTGCGCTCGAAGCGAGGGGGCGGTTGCATCAGAGCACCGCTTCGAACTCGTCTCGGT
>JAJUJN010000197.1 GCA_029265335.1 Alcaligenaceae bacterium | reverse complement strand
TGTCGCTGCGCAGCCAGCGGCAAGAAGTACTGGCCAGCAATATCGCCAATGCCGACACGCCGGGTTACAAGGCTCGCGATTTCGATTTTGCCCGTGCCCTGCAAGAAGCGAGCGGACACCGCGACACCAGGCGCCTGCCCAACACCCAGCTTGCACTGACCTCGTCGCGGCATCTGCCCGCGCAGGGGTCGGGAAGCGGCGAGGCTCAACTCGCCTACCGTGTGCCTCTGCAGCCCAGCCTCGATGGCAACACCGTGGATATGGATGTGGAGCGGGTGAATTTTGCCGACAACACCGCGCGGCATCAGGTGACGCAGAGCTTCGTCAGTTCGCGCATTCAATCGTTGTTGCAAGCACTGCAGCAATAAGGCCATGACGCCGCCTGGCCTGCGCAGCAAGCGTGTGTTTTCAGGAATCTTGCCATGTCGATGAGTTCCATTTTTCAGATCGCCGGTTCGGCGCTTACTGCTCAATCGCAGCGCATGAACGTGGCCGCGAGCAATCTGGCCAACGCCGACAGCGTGGCCGGCCCCAACGGCGAGCCCTACCGGGCGCGCCAGGTGGTGTTCCAAATGGACCCAGCTGCCGGCGCCAACGCCCCCGGTCCGGTGGGCGGTGTGAAAGTGGCCGCAGTGCTCGAGAGCCAGGCACCCGCTCGGCTCGAGTACCAGCCCAATCATCCTCTGGCCGACGCAGCTGGCTACGTGGCCATGCCCAATGTGAGCGTGGTCAACGAAACTCTCAACATGATGTCGGCCGCGCGCTCGTATCAGGCCAATGTTGAGGTGCTCAATTCTGCCAAGACGCTCATGCTCAAGGCACTCACCATCGGTCAGTAAGCGGAGCCTACATGTTCTCGAATGTTTCTTCCAGCAATGCTGCCGGCCAGGCGCTGGCCGCCACGGGCGCAGGCCAGGCGGGCCTCATCTCAGACACACAAAACCGCTTTCTGACCCTGCTGGTAACCCAGCTGCAGAATCAAGACCCGCTCAACCCCATGGACAACGCCGAGGTCACCTCGCAGATTGCCCAGTTGAGCACGGTGAACGGCATCAATCAGCTCAACGAAACACTGCTGGCCCTCAGCGGCCAGCTCGACATGAGCCAGGCCATGCAGGCCTCTGCTCTGATCGGGCGCGATGTGCTGGTGCCGGGCGACAAGATCGCTCTGGGCAACGGAGTGGCCACGCCGGCGGGCATCGATCTGGTGTCGCCTGCCACCGACGTCAACGTCAGCGTCGTGGATCGCAGCGGTCGCGTGCTGCGCACCTACGAGCTGGGCGCGCAGCCCGCCGGCATTGTGTCGGTGCATTGGGACGGTCTCGATGAAACCGGTGCGGTGGCGCCCGACGGCGCTTATGCCCTGCGGGTGAACGCCGTGAACGCCGACGGCAAGCCGGTGCCTGCAGGCACGCTCACTTATGCCAACGTGGCCGCTGTGGATTACAGCAGCACGGGCGTGCAGCTCGACCTCGGCATCGCCGGCAAGGCGGTGATTCAGGATATTCGCAAGGTTCTTTAAGCATTCCACCTTCAGCAACAGGAGCATTCCATGGGATTCGGTCAGGGCTTGAGTGGCCTCAACGCCGCAGCGCAAACGCTGGATGTGATCGGCAACAACATCGCCAACTCCGGCACGGCCGGGTTCAAGGGCGCCACCACCAAGTTTGCCGATATTTACGCCACTTCGCGGGTGGGCCTGGGGGTGCAGACCACCGCCATCACCCAGCGTTTCACCGTGGGCAATGTGGAAACCACCGGCAATCAGTACGACATTGCGATCGACGGCTCCACGGGCTTCTTCCGCCTCACCGACCCAAGCGGCGAAGTGATCTATTCGCGCAACGGTCAATTCCACAAAGATAAAGACCACTACATCGTGAACGCCCAGGGCCAGCAGCTCACGGGATATCCGGCGGGCGCGGTGGGCGCCGATCCGGTGCCCTTGCGCGTGCCGGTTGGCAACGTGGCGCCCGAGGCCACCACGTCGATCAACGCCGTGCTCAACCTCAATGCACAGGTCACGGCCATTGATCCGGCCACCACGCCCTTCGATCCGGAGCAGCCCACGTCGTTTCATACGGCGGTGCCCACCACCGTGTTCGACTCTCTGGGCAACTCGCATCAGCTCACCCAATACTTCGTGAAGCGCCCGCCCGCCGCGGGCGCCACCACCAGCACCTGGGAGGTGCACGTGTATCTCGACAACACCGAGATGACGGGCAGCCCCGCCAATTTGCAGTTCACCGACGCCGGTTTGTTGCAGCCGCTCAATACCTCGTTGGCACTCGGCCCAGATGTACCGGCCAACGACGCGCCCACCGAGCCGCTCGAAATCGAGATCGACTTTACCGGCAGCACCCAGTTCGGCAGCCCCTTCACGCAGAACATCGTGCCCGATGGCTATGCCTCGGGCGAATTCGCCAGCGTGTCGTTTGCCGAAGACGGCACCATCATGGCCAGCTACACCAATGGTCAAACCGAAGACATCGGCACGGTGGTGCTCGCCAACTTCAACAATGTGCAGGGCTTGCAACCGGTGGGCGGCAACGGCTGGACCCAGTCGCCCACCTCGGGCCCGGCCATTCTGGGCGCGCCCGGCACCAACGGCATGTCGCGCATCATGGGCCAGGCCATCGAGCAGTCGAACGTCGACCTCAGCGCCGAACTGGTGAATCTCATCATTGCCCAGCGCACCTACCAGGCCAATGCGCAAACCATCTCCACTCAAGATCAAATCCTGCAAACCCTGATGCAGATGCGTTGAGGCCCGAAGCATGGATCGCATCATCTACACCGCTGGCGGCGCCGCCGGCCGCACGCTCGAGCACCAAAGCCTGGTGAGCCACAACCTGGCCAACGTCAGTACCCCGGGCTTTCGGGCGCAGCTGGCGCAGTATCGCGCCGTGCCCATTCAGGGGCCGGGCAACCCCACGCGCGTCGGAACCGTCACCGTCACGCCCGGGGCGGATCTTTCTCCCGGGCCCTTGCAAACCACGGGCAGGGCGCTCGACGTGGCGCTGCCGGGGCGCGGCTGGCTGGTGGTGGTCACGCCCCAGGGCGAGGCCTACACGCGCGAAGGTAGTCTGCACGTGGATGTCGATGGTTTGCTGAAGACTGCCACCGGCCGCGTGGTGCTGGCCGACAACAACCAGCCCATTGCGGTGCCCGCCGAAGCCGAGCTCACCATCGGCGCCGACGGCACCATCACCGTGCTCAATGCTGGCGATCTGCCCCAGGGCATGGCCGAACTGGGTCGACTCAAGATGGTGGATCCGCTTCCTGGTCAGTTGCAGCGCGGCGACGACGGCTTGATGCGCGTGGCGGTGCCTCCCGGCCAACCCGCGCCTGTGCTGCCCGCCGACCCCACGCTCCGGCTGCTGGCCGGAGTGCTCGAAGGCAGCAACGTGAACCCCATGCAAGCGATGGTGGAAATGATCAACAACGCCCGCCGCTTCGAGATGCAGATGAAAGCGGTGCAACTGGCCGATCAGAACGCCGAGCGCGCCAACCAACTTCTGTCGGCCAATGGCTGACTGCTTTTTCCCGGACGCTGAATCATGATTCGCTCTCTCTGGATCGCCAAAACCGGACTCGACGCCCAGCAAACCAAGATGGATGTCGTGTCGAACAACCTCGCCAACGTCAGCACCAATGGCTTCAAGCGTTCACGCGCGGTGTTCGAAGATCTCCTCTATCAAACGCTGCGGCAGCCCGGCGCCCAGGACGCTGCCGGCAACCAATTGCCCACGGGCTTGCAGCTTGGCACTGGCGTGCGGCCAGCCGCCACCGAACGAAATCACACTCAGGGCGGCCTGGAACAAACCAGCGGCACCTACGATGTGGCCATCAACGGCCGCGGTTTCTTCGAGGTGGAATTGCCCGACGGCACGGTGGCCTACACCCGTGACGGTTCCTTCAACACCGATCAGAACGGTCAACTCGTGACCGCCAATGGTTACCTGCTGCAGCCGGGTATCGTGGTACCCGACAACGCACTCACGCTTACGATCGCTCGCGACGGCACGGTGTCGGTCACCCAGCCGGGGGCTCCGGGGGAATCCGTGCAGATCGGCGAGTTGCAGCTGGCTACCTTCGTGAACCCGGCCGGCCTGCAGAGCGTGGGCGAAAACCTGTATGTCGAAACCGACGCCTCCGGCCCGGCCAACCTGCTGGCTCCGGGCATCGACGGCGCCGGGCTGGTAATGCAGGGCTGGGTAGAAACCTCCAACGTGAACGTGGCCGAAGAATTGGTCACCATGATCCAAACCCAGCGCGCCTACGAAATCAACAGCAAGGCCGTGCAGACGTCCGACCAGATGCTGGCGCGTCTCACCCAGCTGTAATCGGCACGGGGTTCAGCCAGTAACTTGGCTTCCTGCCCGGCTTTTGCCCCACGCCAACTTTGAGAGTGGTTTTTATGTTTTGGCCCGTGATTGCACCTGTGCTTGGCCTCGCTCGGCGGTTTGGCCGCATCGCCAGTGGCGGCCTGCTGGCGGGCGTGATGATGTTGGGTGGTTGCGCCCTGGTGCCGCCAGAGCCGGTGGTGCTGGGGCCTGTAACCGCCGAGCCGCCACCGCGCCAACTGCCGGCCGCGGTGCCCAATGGCAGCATTTATCAGCCCACGGCTTACGGTAGCTATCCACTCTTTGAAGACCAGCGACCGCGCAACGTGGGCGATATTGTCACCATCGTGCTCGAAGAGGCCCAGGACGTGCTGGTCGTGCCTTCGGCGGCACTGACGACAGCCGGGCCGGATGCGAGTTTCGTGCAGGTCTACGACCCGCAATCGGGCGAAATCGAGCGGCGGGAAGTCACCGTGGGG
>JAJUJN010000427.1 GCA_029265335.1 Alcaligenaceae bacterium | reverse complement strand
GGCATGGTGTCGATCACCGATACATCGAGATCGGCAAAAACCGTCATCGCCAAGGTGCGAGGAATGGGCGTGGCCGACATCATCAACTGATGCACCACCAGGGAGCTATCCACCTGCTTGCTGCGCAAGGCCAGTCGCTGCCCCACGCCAAAGCGGTGCTGCTCGTCGCTGATGGCCAGCACGAGATTCGAGAACTGCACGCTGTCCTGAATCAGGGCTTGCGTACCCACAATCAATTGCGCCTCGCCCGAAGCCGCTGCCGCCACTTCAATTCGACGTTGGCGTGCCGGCAAACTGCCGGTGATCCAGGCCAGGCGAACGCCCAACGGGCTCAGCCATTCGTTGAGCTTCAGCCAATGTTGCTCGGCCAGAATCTCGGTGGGCGCCATCAGCGACACTTGGCCACCGGCGGCAATGGCGTGAGCGGCCGCCAGCGCAGCCACGACAGTCTTGCCGCTGCCCACGTCGCCCTGCAACAGACGCTGCATGGGCCAAGCCTGGCCTAGATCACCAAGAATTTCGTTGACCACGCGCCGCTGCCCCGAGGTGAGCTCGAAGGGCAGCGTGGCAAGCAGTTGTTGCGGCAAGCGCGGCGAGTCTTCGGTGAGTATCAAGCTGGGCGCCAGCTGGGCCCTGCGGTGCGCCCGCGCTTCTGCCAGAGCAAGTTGCTGGGCCAGCAATTCGTCAAGCTTGATGCGTTGCCAGGCCGGATGTCGGTGCTCCAGCAAGGCGGCGGTGTCGGCATCGGGCGGGGGTTCGTGCAGAACCCGGATAGCCTCGGCGAACGACAGCAGCCCGCGCTCTCGCCGCAGCCCTTCCGGCAAGGTATCGCTCAGATCCACGGTGGTCAGAGCCTGCCGGATCCAGCTGCGCAGCGTACGTTGCTGCAGCCCCTGGGTGGTGGGATACACCGGTGTGAGTCGATCACGCAGTGGTGTGTGGGCTGCGACCAGGCGCGGATGAATCATCTCCAGTCCGAACATATTGCCGCGCACCTCGCCGAGTACGCGCCAGCGTTTGCCCGGTGTGAGTTGCTTGCGTTGGCTGGGGTAAAAGTTGAGGAAGCGCAGGCTCAGCGAGCCGCTCTCGTCGGCCAGCGTGGCCACCAACTGGCGCCGCGGTCGAAGTTGCACTTCGGCTGTGAGGATTTCGCCTTCAACCTGAGCCTGCATGCCCGGTTGAAGGTGAGAAATAGGGGTAATACGGGTTTCGTCTTCGTAGCGCAGCGGGAGATGCAGCAGGGCATCCTGATCGGTGTGGATTCCCAGCTTGTGTCGCTTGCGCGTTAAGGCGTCCGCCGCCCTCGAAGCCATCTGCTCCTCAGACGGCGATGATCGCCTCGACTTCGAACTGAGCACCCTTGGGCAAACTATCCACGCCTACCGTGGAGCGGGCGGGAAAGGGTTGCGGCAGAGTTTCGGCCATGATCTCGTTGGCCGTGCCGAACTGACTCAGATCGGTGAGGTACAGAGTGAGCTTGATGATGCTGTCGAACGAGCCACCCGCCTCGCGGATCACCGCGGCCATGTTGGCGAAGGACTGTCGAACTTGCTCGGCGAAGTCGTCTGACACCAGTTCACCGCTTTGCGGCGACAATCCAATCTGGCCCGAGAGGAACACCAGGCGCCCACCCGGCGGTACGGCGACCGCCTGCGAGTAGGGACCGACCGCGGCAGGCGCCGCGTCGGTGTGAATGATGCTTTTGCTCATGACGTGCGGTGCTTAGAGTTGCTTGAGAGCGATGAGCAGCATGCGACGCAGCGGCTCGGCGGCCCCCCACAGAAGCTGATCGCCAACTGTGAAGGCGCTGAGATGGCCAGGCCCGGTGGACAACTTGCGCAAGCGCCCCACCGGAATATCCATCGTGCCGGTTACCGCTACCGGGGTGAGATCGCGCATGCTGTCTTCGCGTGTATTGGGCACCACTTTGGCCCACGGGTTGTGGTTGCGCAGGATGTCTTCGATCTCATCGAGCGGGAGGTCTTCTTTCAGCTTGATGGTCAGTGCCTGGCTATGGCAGCGCATGGCGCCGATACGCACACACAGGCTCTCGATGGGAATGGGGTTGGTGGTGTTGCCGAGAATCTTGTTGGTTTCGGCGCCGCCCTTCCATTCTTCGCGTGAGGTGCCATCGCCCAGATCTTTATCGATCCAGGGAATGAGGTTGCCGGCCAGCG
>JAJUJN010000008.1 GCA_029265335.1 Alcaligenaceae bacterium | reverse complement strand
GCCGGCTTGGGGTGCGCTTGAGTGCTGTGTTGGCGCAGGCGCCCGAACAAGAGTTCCGTGAGCGGCTCATGCCAGTCAAGGTAGGTTTGGACGCCGACGGCAACGCCACCCCCGCTTTGCAAAAGCGCTTGGCAGCCAAAGACTGGCAGCATCTCACGCCACACGACCTCGAGCGGGAGTCTGATGGCAAGCAGGAATACCTCTATTACGCAGGCAAGGCAGCCGGGGCCCTGCTCACCGATGGCCTGCAAGAGGCAATCGAGCAAACCCTGCACGACCTGCCCATACCCAAGGTCATGACCTACCAACTGGCCGACGGTCATACCACCGTGCGCTTTGTCCGGCCCGCCCATCGGCTGTTGGCGCTGCACGGCGCCGAGGTGGTGCCGGTCACCGCGCTCGGTCTGCAAGCCGATCGCTACACCGAAGGCCATCGCTTTCAGGCCCAGGGTTGGCCCATCATCGTCGAACATGCCGACTCTTACGAAAAGCAGTTGGCACACGAAGGGGCGGTGATCGCCTCGTTCGAGGCCCGGCGCGCCCTGATACGCGAGCAGCTGAACGCCCGTGCGGCCGAAACGGGAGCCTCGCTGGGCCACGAAGCCGACGTGACCGAATTGCTGGATGAAGTGACGGCGCTGGTAGAACGCCCCGCCGTGTACGTGGGGGAGTTCGAGCCGGAGTTTCTCAGCGTTCCGCCCGAATGCCTGATTCTCACGATGCGGCTCAACCAGAAGTACTTTCCCCTGTTCCACGCCGAGTCTGGCAAGCTCACCCATCGCTTCCTGATCGTGAGCAATATGCAGTTGGCAGACCCCAGCAACGTGGTGCTGGGCAACCAGCGCGTGGTACGCCCTCGCCTGGCTGACGCGCAATTCTTCTACGAGACCGATCTCAAACGCACCCTCGAGAGCCGTATCGAAGCGCTCGACCACATCGTGTATCACAACCGCCTGGGCTCGCAACGCGAACGCAGCGAACGGGTGGCAGGCCTGGCGCGCCATGTTGCCGAGGCCATAGGCGCCGATCCGGTCCTGGCCGAACGCGCCGCTCGCCTGGCCAAGACCGACCTCGTCACCGATATGGTGGGTGAGTTTCCCGAGCTGCAAGGCACCATGGGCGCTTATTACGCGCAGCACGACGGCGAAGACGCCGCGGTGGTGCAGGCCTTGCGTGAGCAATACCACATTCGCTTCGATCACCCCATCGACGCCGCCCAAGGCGTGAGCGCCGCCCTCTTCCTGGCCGATCGGGTCGAAACCCTCGCCGGCATCTGGGCCATTGGGCAGCTGCCCACCGGCGACCGCGACCCCTATGGTCTGCGTCGCGCTGCGCTGGGCCTCATCAGCGTCTTCGAACGTCTTACCGACGCCGAGAAGCTCGATCCTGCCGTCGACCAGCCGGCGCTCTCGCTCGAGACCTTGCTCGACCTGGCGCTGGCGCAACTGGGCGACGAAATTCTCCCGCCGGGTGAACGGCCCGCAGTCCGCGACGCCTTGCGTCAGTTCATCCACGAACGCTACCGGAATCAACTTTTGGCCGGCCACCAGCGCGTGGCCGTCGACGCCGTACTGGCTTTGCAGCCGCCGTTGCACCAGATACCCGCGCGGGTGGCTGCGGTTGGTGTGTTCCGTCAGCTTCCCGAAGCCGAAAGCCTGGCCGCGGCCAATAAGCGTATTGGCAACCTGCTCAAGAAAGCCGAGAACGTTCCGGACACCTGCCGCACCGAAGATCTCCACGAGCCAGCTGAGCAACAGCTGGCAGCACAGATCCGCGAACTCGAGCCGATCGTGGCCAAGCACCTGGCTGGCGCCGATTTCACCCAGGCGCTCACGGCGCTGGCGGGCAGTCGAGAGGCCGTAGACACCTTCTTCAATGACGTCATGGTGATGGCTGAAGACCCTGCCGTGCGAGCCAACCGGCTGGCCCTGCTCGCCACCCTGCACCGGCTGATGAACCAGGTAGCCGATCTTTCTAGGCTGGCTTGAGGTGCACCATGAACCGGTTGGTGATACTCGACCGTGACGGCGTCATCAACCACGACAGCCGTCATTTCATCAAAACCGCCGACGAGTGGGTGGCCCTGCCAGGCAGCCTGGAGGCCATTGCCCGGCTCAACCGAGCAGGCTGGCGGGTGATCGTAGCCACCAACCAATCTGGCCTGGGCCGCGGCCTCTTCGACGTCACGGCGTTGAACAGCATGCACGCCAAACTGCGTCGCGAACTGGCTCGCCTGGGCGGCCAGATCGATGGCTTCGTCATCTGTCCGCACAAGCCCGATGATGGCTGCCTGTGCCGCAAGCCGCTGCCAGGGCTGTTCCACACCATCATGCAGCGCTGGGACACGTCGCTCAGTCAGGTTCCCGCCGTGGGCGATTCGCTACGCGATATTCAGGCGGCCAAAGCGGCGGGGGCGCAACCCATGCTGGTGCGCACCGGCAATGGTGTGGCAACCGAGAAGCACCCGGAGCTTCCGGCCGGCGTGCCGGTTTTCAACGATCTCGCCGCCGTGGCTGAATATCTGGAGCGGCACTGATGGCCTGGTTACGGTCTCTCGTCTACACCATTTTTCTCATCGTTACCGTCATTCCCTACGCAATCGCCTGCACGCTTTGCGCACCGCTGCCGCAACCGTGGCGCTACCGCTTTACGGTGGGTTGGCCACGCTTGGCGGTGTGGGGAGCCAAGGTCATCTGCGGCATCCGCTGGCAAGTGGAAGGTTGGGAGAATCTGCCCAGCGGGCCAGCCGTGCTGCTGGCCAAGCATCAATCGGCCTGGGAGACGCTGTGGCTGCCGGCCTACATGCCGCGGCAACTGTGCTTCATCTACAAGCGCGAATTGCATCGCGTTCCCTTTTTCGGCTGGGGCCTGGCCCTGCTGGATATGATCGCGATCGATCGCAGCGACCGTCGCGGCGCCATGGAGCAAGTGTTCCGCCAGGGCGAAAAGAAAATGGCCGAGAATCGCTGGCCCATCTTGTTTCCGGAAGGCACGCGGGTTCCGCCGGGCCAGGTCGGGCGCTATCAGGCAGGCGGTGCACGCCTCGCTCGGCACGCTGGGGTGCCTGTGGTGCCCATTGCGCACAATGCGGGCGAATGCTGGCCGCGCAACGCCTTCGTGAAGCGGCCAGGCCTTATCACGGTGTCCATCGGCAAGCCTATCGCCTCGACCGGGGTCAGCGCTACGCAGCTGAATGAGCAGGCCAAGGAATGGATCGAAACCGAGATGCGCCGGTTAGCCCCTCACCGCTATGAGTAAGAAGGGCGCAGCACAGCATCGCCAGTTCACGGTCGGCAACCACACCATCTCCTACGAATTGCGCCGCACCCGGCGCCGCACGATTGGCCTGCTCATCACCGATGAGGGCTTGCGCGTGTCGGTGCCTCAATGGGTGGCGCAAGGCGACATCGACCGCGTGCTGCATGATCGCAGCAAATGGATCCAGCGCCGTCTGCAAGCCTGGCAGGAACGCCAGGCGCGCCTGCAGGCAGAGCGCACTCGCTGGGAAGACGGGGGCCGACTGCCCTACCTTGGCGTGGATATCCCGTTTCGGCTGCACGCCGGGCCAACCACGTATTTCGACGGCAGTTTGGAGAACCCAGTGCCAGGCGATACGCTATGGCTGACATTGCCTGCCCAAGCAAACGAACAGCAGATCCGCGACAGCGTCCTGTCTTGGCTGCAACAACAGGCCAGCCGCGAGATCGGCGTGCGCCTGGAGCGAGCACTGCAGCACACTGGCCTGGAGATTCGCCGCTGGCGGTTATCGTCGGCCGCCACGCGCTGGGGCTCGTGCAGCAGTCAGGGCAATATCATGCTTAACTGGAGGCTGATCCACTTTTCTGGTCACATCATCGATTATGTGATCATTCACGAACTCGCGCATTTACGCGAGATGAACCATGGTCCGGGCTTCTGGGCCCAGGTAGAGCGCTACATGCCGCACTATCGGTCGGCCCGCGATGCGCTGCGGCGCGTCGACCCGGCCAGTTTGCCAACTTTTCCGGAGACCTGATTCATGCGTATCCTTCACACCATGTTGCGCGTTGGCGACCTCGAGCGTTCTCTCGACTTCTATACCCGCGTGCTGGGCATGAGAATGCTGCGACGCAAAGACTACCCCGAGGGCCGCTTCACCCTGGCCTTTGTGGGCTATCAGGAAGAAGACGAAGGCGCCGTGCTCGAACTCACCCATAATTGGGACACCGACAGCTACGACCTGGGCGATGGCTACGGGCACATTGCGCTCGAAGTGGAAGACGCGGCCGCACTCTGTGCCCAAGTGAAAGAACGTGGTGGCAAAGTCACCCGCGAAGCCGGCCCCATGAAACATGGCAGCACCGTGATTGCCTTCGTCGAAGATCCCGACGGTTACAAGATCGAATTCATCGAGCGCAGCGGACGCGTCGACTAACAGATCAACGCAAGTGAGCTCCCGGCTGCCCTGGGGCTAGCGGTGAGCTCACGTTGGAGGTGTGGCGGTAAAAGGTGAAAGGTGGGCGCCACAGTGGCCACAGTGGCCACAGCGTACCCAGCGCTGAGCGCAGCCCTCAGTTGCGGGTGTTGATCACCCGCATGGCCTGCTGCCGGCCAGATGAGTCCAGCACTCGTATGGTGATCTGGCGCGCCCGCATGCCGTCGGGTAGCGGCACCTGGCCGTGCACATTGTCGAAGCGGTTCATTTGCAAAGGCAGTGGATCGAGCTCTACCGTACCCACCCGACCGCTGGGATAACGGCCTTCGACAGCGAACTGTACGCTGCCATTGAAACGGTTGTTGCCATCGGCGGTGAGCACCACGTGGTAATCGAGCGCGTCGTTTTCGTTATAAAAGCGACCTGCTCGAATTTGCAGATTGCCGCCGCGCGGATCGGGAGGCAGGGCTTCGAGCAACAGCAAGAGATCTTGCTGCAGGGGGGCCAATGCCGCCCGCGCCTCCTCCAGCTCTGTAGCCATCTCCTGGCGTTCGGCTTCACGCCGTTGAATGTCTTGCGTGGCCTCTTCTAGCTGCTGTTGGGTGTTGCGCAAAACCAACTGTACCTGCGCCATATGCTGAGTGATGCGGGCCGATTCCTGAGCGCTCAGCCGGGGCGGCATGTAGTTCTGCTGCACAAAAATAATGCCGCCAATTCCCAGAATAATGCCGATCAACAACCAAATGAGCCACCCCGGCACCCGTCTCTGTGGCTTGCCAGAGCGCAGCGCGTAAGGTTTGAAGGCGTTGGAGGAGGATCTGCGAAACATGCGGCAATACTTCCTGGATGAACGGAGACAGACCTACGCTAGGCAGGCGGGAAACAACAAAAAAAGTGTCGCGCCCGCTACCTTGCCAGAGCGCCGGAAATCTGACAAATCGCCAACCGATAAAAAATGCCCCGCTCGGGGCGGGGCTTCCGCTAAGGTTGCCCGCAGCAACTTCAGCTGGGCCTTACTTGGTGGGCGCCTTGGCAAACCGCAGGTAGGGCAACTTGATGTCGAGCTCACCAAACTTTTCGCGGGCTTGCTCATCGTTGAGGCTCAGCGCCACGATGACATCTTCGCCCGGCACCCAGTCGGCCGGCGTGGCGATGGCCACACCATCGGTGGCCTGAACGGCATCGAGCGCGCGCAGGATTTCGGCAAAATTGCGCCCCACCGACATGGGATACGACAGTGTGAGACGGATCTTTTTGTCGGGGCCGATGATGAATACTGTGCGCACCGTGGCACTGTCGGCGGGTGTGCGTCCGTCGGGCAGATAAGCTTCGGCCGGCAGCATGTTGTAGAGCTTGGACACCTTGAGCGAGGTGTCATCGATAATGGGGAAGTCGGCCTGGGTACCCGCAAAGGCTTCGATGTCGCGTATCCACTTTTTGTGATCTTCCACACTATCTACCGATACGCCCATGACCTTGGTGTTGCGCTTGGCAAACTCGGGCACCAGGCGGGTCACAGCACCGAATTCGGTGGTACACACCGGCGTGAAGTCGCGCGGGTGAGAAAAGAGGATAGCGTAGCTGTCGCCCATCCAGTCGTGGAATGTGATTTCACCCGCCGTGGAATTGGCGGTGAAGTTGGGTGCGATATCGTTCAAACGCAGTGACATGATGACCTCCCGTTAACCAGGCGACCCCCGGGCCGCATGAATCGATCATACATCAACGCCCCCCGCGCTCGACTGAAAACCCTCTCCGGATCAGGGTGAATCCGGTGAAGCAATTGCGCCCTACAAATAGGGCGAAGCCAGCCAGATGATCTTGTTGCGCAACCGCTTGAAGAACGGTTTGCCGGCCAACTGCTCCAGCGTTTGTCGGTGGGCGTGTTCGATCGCGGAATCGATACGGTTCTCGATCCATTGCGCCAAGGCGATGTCATGCACCTCCATATCGAGCTCGAAATTAAGGCGCAAGCTTCGAGAATCGAGGTTGGACGAGCCCACGTAGCTCCAGGCGCCGTCGATGGTCAGAAGTTTGGCGTGATCGAACTCGCCCGGCACGCGCCAGATGCGCACGCCTTTTTCTACCAGCTGATCGAGCTGGGCCGTCATGGCGTAATCCACCAGGCGCAGGTTGTTATTGCCCGGTATCACCACATCGACCTCAACACCCCGCTGGGCAGCGATGGTGAGGGCGGAAATCAAAGTGACATCGGGCAAAAAGTATGGGGTCTGCAAGCGAATATGGTGTTGGGCCACCGAAAAAGCGCCCAACAGCATGTCGCGGGTGCGGCCAAGATTGCGGTCGGGCCCGGAGGCTACCACCCGCACCGGCACCCCATCGGTGTAGGCCTGGGTAGCTGGAAACCACAAACTGTTTTGCAGACTTTCGCGAGTGGTGAACTCCCAATCGTGGGCAAATACGGTCATGAGCTGCGCCACCGCGGGGCCTTCTACCCGAAAGTGCGCATCGTGCGCTGGCTGGCCCTTGCTGTAGGCCTTCATGAATCCCGCTCGAATGTTCATGCCGCCTGTGAAGCCCAACACGCCGTCGATCACCAGCACCTTGCGGTGACTGCGCAAATTGGCATACGGCAGGCGCAAGCCCAGCATGTCGCTCATGAAGAGCCCCACCCGAATCCCCGCCTTGCGCAATGGGCGCCGAATGGTAGGGCGCGAATAGCGCGCCCCGATCGAATCGATCAACACCCGGATTTCCACGCCGCGCGCTCGTGCGTCGGCCAGAGCTTCCACGAACTGACGACCGATGGCATCGTTATCGAAAATATAACTGCCCAGCGCCACCGTGCGTTTGGCCTTGCGGATGCCTTCGAGCATGGCAGGGTAAGCCTCGTCGCCACCTGAAAGCGGCGTGACGCGGTTACCCATCAATAAGGGGAACTGACTGACTTCGTCGCCCAGGCGCAAAAGACAGCGCAGGTGCAGAGGTACCGGGTCGTTCTCGTCGTCGATGGAATGAAAGTTCGCGCGATTGATCAGAGGGTCTGCAGCGTCGCGCAACTGCGCCATCTTGCTCTGACGCACCCGGTTCACTCCAGCGACCAAATAGAGAAAAGCGCCGAAGAGGGGTGAAAACAGTGCGAGCGCAACCCAGCCGATCGCCGCCCGTACATCGCGTTTGGTCATGGCCGCATGGATGGCGGCCGCTGCTCCTGCACTCACGCTCAGCACCACCGCCAGATGCGGCCAATAATCCGTCAGGAAAATGTGAAGGTCGCGCAGAAGAGTATCCAAATGCAAATTCCGGCCGGTTGAACACAAACCGACCGATCTTATCCTATCCAGGGCACTGTTAGAATCCTTGCGCATCCAACGGGGGGTTCATGCTCAACGCGCTCTGGCTGGCGTTCTTCCTCATCGCGGCGGTCTCCGCCATGATCCGCTGGTGGCTGGGCGACCCCGGCGTGTTCAGCGCGATGATCGACGCGCTGTTCGACATGGCCCGCGTATCGGTCGATGTGATGATCGTGCTTTTCGGCACGCTTACCCTATGGCTGGGCTTCCTGCGCATTGCTGAACGAGCGGGCCTGGTAGACACCCTCGCGCGCTGGCTCGCGCCTTTGTTTGCCCGGCTCATGCCCGAAGTGCCTCGAGGCCACCCGGCTCTGGGCCTGATCACCATGAACTTTGCTGCCAACGGGCTGGGGCTCGATAACGCCGCTACGCCCATCGGCCTGCGCGCCATGCGTTCGTTGCAGGAGCTGAACCCCCGCCCCGACACCGCCACCAACGCGCAGATTCTGTTCCTGACACTCAACACCTCGTCGCTCACGCTATTGCCGGTCACGATCTTCATGTATCGCTTGCAGCAGGGCGCAGCCGACCCGGCACTGGTGTTCTTGCCGATATTATTGGCCACCTCTGCCTCCAGTCTCACCGCCCTTCTGGTGGTGGCAGCCGTGCAGCGGCTCCGCCTGCATGACCCCGTCGTTCTGCTGTGGCTGGGTGGCACGGCGCTCTTGCTGGGCGCCTTCATGACATTTCTGGCGGGCCTCACCAGCGCCGCGTTGGCCAGCCTCTCCGCCTTGTTGGGCAACCTCCTGCTCTTCGCGCTCATCATCGTATTTTTGCTGGTGGGCGCCTGGCGTCGACTTCCGGTTTACGACGCTTTCATCGAGGGCGCCAAAGAAGGTTTCGACATCACCCGCAGCCTGTTGCCCTATCTGGTGGCAATGCTTTGCGCCATCGGCGTCCTGCGCGCCTCGGGCGCACTCGACGCCTTGTTGGATCTCATTCGATACGGCGTGAGCGCGCTGGGCTGGGACACTCGTTTTGTGGAAGCGCTGCCCACCGCCCTCACCCGGCCGTTCTCGGGCAGCGGCGCGCGCGCCATGATGATCGAAACCATGCAGACCCATGGCGTTGACAGCTTCCCGGCTCTGCTCGCGGCAACCATGCAAGGCAGCACCGAAACCACGTTTTACGTGCTGGCAGTTTATTTCGGTGCAGTGGGCATACAGCGCAGTCGCCACGCTGTGGGCTGTGCGCTCACCGCTGACGTGGCCGGCATGCTGGCGGCCATTGGCGTGTGCTATTGGTTTTTCGGCTGAGGCTCGCAGCCTAGGCTTCCGGCACGCTCCAGATGGTCAGGCTGTTGGTGCCGCCGCTCTCGGCGCGGCTGTCGCCATGGGTAAGAATGATGGCGTCGCCAGGCTCGACATCGTGGCGCTGCATCAAACAATCGAGCACCGCCCAAGGTAGTTCCGCGGCTTCGTATTGATGAGGGTCGAACGCCACGGCACGCACCCCGCGCACCATTGCCATCCGGCACCGGGTGCCCGCATGGCGTGAGAAGGCGAAGATCGGCACCGCCGACCGAATGCGCGACATGATGAGCGGCGTGTGACCGCTCTCCGTGAGCGACACAATAGCCTTCACACCCGGGTAGTGGTTGGCGGCGTACATGGCTGCCAAGGCGATGGTTTCGTCGCGACGCGAAAACACCTCGCCAAGACGGTGGTGTGAACGGCTGCTGATAGGATGACGCTCGGCGCCCAGGCAAACCCGGGCCATGGCACGCACGGCTTCGATGGGGAACCGACCCGAAGCCGTCTCGGCCGACAACATCACCGCGTCGGTATGGTCGAGCACGGCATTGGCCACATCAGACACCTCTGCACGGGTGGGAATGGGGCTGGCGATCATCGATTCCATCATTTGGGTGGCGGTGATAACCAACTTGTTCAGGGTACGGGCGTGTTGGATGATGCGCTTCTGGATGCCCACCAGTTCCGCGTCACCCACTTCCACGCCCAGATCGCCACGCGCCACCATCACCCCATCGCTGGCGGCGATGATGTCGTTGAGGGTGTCGTCGTTGGCCACCGCCTCGGCCCGCTCGATCTTGGCAATCAGCCAGGCATCGCTGCCAGCCGCCCGAACCAGTTGCCGGGTGGCGTCGATGTCGCTGCCCTGACGCACGAACGACACCGCCACGAATTCCACGCCGAGCTCGGCCGCCACCCGAATGTCGGCGCGGTCTTTATCGGTGAGCGTCGGCGCCGAAAGCCCGCCGCCGCGCCGGTTCACACCTTTGCGATCAGAAAGCTCCCCACCCTCTTCCACTTGGGTGCGCACCTGCCCGTCTTCCACCGCGGTGACTCTGAGCACGATGCGGCCGTCGTCGAGCAGCAGCTCATCGCCCACCCGGCAATCATCGATCAACTGCGGGTAGTCCACCCAGACTATTGCGGCGGTGCCGGCATTCTCGGGGTGGTGGCGTGACAGCACAAATTCGCTACCACGTTGTAGCTGCACCTTGCCTTGCTGGAATCGCGAGATGCGTATCTTCGGGCCTTGCAAATCGCCCATCAGCGCAACATAGCGTTGCTGCCGTTCGGCCGCCTGGCGCACCCAGGCAGCGCGACGCGCATGCTCCTCGGCCGTACCGTGCGAAAAGTTGAGACGGGCCACGTCGAGACCAGCGGCCACCAGGGCCTCGATCTGTTCCAGGGAATCGGTGGCCGGCCCCAAGGTTGCCACCACTTTCGTACGACGAACTGTCATGGGATCTCCGCTGCGGAGTTAGCGTGCTGGGGGGGAGGGATATTCGAGATACAGGCCCGAGAATCGATACGAAATCCAACCGTTCAAAGGCGGATACCCGCGGCATGCAATGCGTCTGCCATGATGATGAACTGCGCAACCGACACCTGCTCGGCACGATGGGTGGGCTCCACCTCGAGCTCCGGCCATGGCAGCACATTTGCCCAGTCGCCCAAGGCCTTGCGAAGCATCTTGCGCCGCTGCGTAAAGGCTCGACTCACCAACGCGGCAAACAAGGCGGCGTCACGCGCCTGCGGGCGATCTTGGCCCAGCGGCCGCATGCGCACCACGGCGGAAACCACACGCGGAGGCGGATCGAAAGCGTCCGGCGACACATCGAATAACTTCACCATCCGATAACGAGCCTGCAACATCACAGCCAGCCGGCCATAGGCAGCTTGCCCGGGCCGGGCCACCATGCGATCCACCACTTCACGTTGCAGCATGAAATGTTGGTCGCGTACTTGCTCGGCCTGGGACAGCAAGTGAAACAGCAGCGGCGTGGAAATGTTGTACGGCAGGTTGCCTACCACTCTGAGGTCGGGCCCGAACCGTGAAAAGTCCACCTCAAGGACATCGGCTTCTACCACCTCCAACCTGTCGGCCGGCCATTGCTGGCGCAGACGCTGCGCAAGATCGCGGTCGAGCTCGACCACCTGCAGCTTGTGCAGGCGCTGCAAGAGCGGCTGAGTGAGGGCTGACAAACCCGGCCCGATCTCGACCACATTGTCGTCGGGGTTGGGAGCGATGGCCCGCACAATCTGCTCGATGACCGAGTCGTCGGCCAGGAAATGTTGCCCGAAACGCTTGCGCGCTTGATGTTTACTCATGGAGAATGCCGTATCTGGAATCGGGCCGCCACAACAGAATGCTTTGGCTGCGCCACTCAGCGCCCTTGGTCATCGAGGTGTCTGCACACTGGGTTCACCTTCGGTGGGTTCACTTCTCGCGAGATGCCCTATGTTTTCGTCGTTCTGCCGCATTCTACCTGTCGGTGTGCTATTGCTATCGGCCTGTGGCGGCGACACCGTCGCGCCACCCGCCCCGGCACCAGAACCTCCACCGGTGCAGCCGGGTGTGCCGATCCCGCCGGGCCAGATCGAATCGGCCATTGAGCGGCTCCACGCTCTTGCCAGCGACATCATGGCGCGCAGTGAGATTCCCGGCATGGCGGTGGCCGTGGTGCATGAAGGCGAGGTGGTCTTTGCCCGCGGCTACGGCGTGCGCAAGGCGGGCGAGCCTCACGAAGTTACCCCAGACACGGTTTTTCAGATCGCCTCACTATCAAAACCTGTGGGCGCCACCGTGCTCGCCCGCCAGGTATCGCGGCAGCATGTGAACTGGGATACTCGCATGCTCGCCATTGCGCCGAACTTCGAGTTGGCCTCGCCGCTCGTTACCCAGGAAGTGACCTTGGGCGATCTGTACGCGCACCGCTCGGGGCTGCCCGACCACGCCGGTGACGATCTCGAAGACCTCGGCTTCGATCGCGCCACCATCATTGAACGCCTCTCGCAATTGCCGCTGCACCCCTTCCGCGCGACCTACGCCTATACCAACTTTGGCCTCACCGCCGCGGCAGACGCGGTGGCCCGTTACCTGGGCACCGATTGGGCCAGCTTGTCGCAGGCGGAGCTGTATCAACCGTTGGGAATGACACGTACCAGCTCCCGTTTCCACGATTATCTTCAACAGGGCAACCGAGCCTGGCCACATATGCTGGTGGATGGTGAGTATCAATCACTCGAGCAACGCGATCCAGATGCGCAATCGCCTGCCGGTGGCGTCAGCAGTTCCGCCAACGACCTGGCTCGCTGGCTCGCTCTCATTCTGGCCGAAGGCGAATGGCAGGGCGAACCGCTCATCGCCGCCGACGCGCTGCTGCCTGCCATCACCCCACAGATGCTCATGGGGCACCCTGGCCGCCCCGACGCCCGCGCCAGCAGCTACGGCTTTGGCTTCAATGTAGGGGTGCAACCCTCCGGCCGCACGATGTTGAGTCATAGCGGCGCGTTTCTGCTGGGCGCCGCCACCGCGTTCTCGGCCTTGCCCTCGGCCAACATCGGCATCATCACACTCACCAACGCCCAGCCTCGCGGCGCCGCCGAAGGGCTCAATGCCATGTTCATGGATCTGGTGCAGTATGGGCATATCGAACGCGACTGGTACTCACTCTACCGCGACGTTTTTGAGCAGACCCTGTTCGCCCCCGAAGGGCGCCTGGCCGGTCAAACGCCGCCACCCCACCCCACACCGGCACGGCCAAACTCGGCGTATACCGGGGTCTACCACAACCACTACTTCGGCCCCATTCAGATCGTCGAGGCTAACGGCGGGCTCCACTTGGTGGCCGGCCCTCAGGAGTTGAGCTGGCCGTTGCAGCATTGGGACGCCGACACTTTCGTGTACGTGCCCACTGGCGAGAACGCCCCCGGAGGCTCGTTGTCTGCCGTGACCTTCGTACATCAAGGCGCGGCAGTCAACGCAGTGACCGTGGAATTCCTCGATCGAAACGGCCTGGGCACGTTCGTGCGCTAGCTGCCAGCTGCACTACCCAGGGCGGGAGTGATTGCTCCCCGGTCAGGGTTTGGCTCACCGTTTTCGGCGCAAAGGAAAGGTTCTAACCCAACAAGCGAATCAGCCCAGTGCCTTGCGGTTCCAGGGCATGTGCATCAGTACTCGCGCCAAACCGCAGAAGCCACTCACCCCGGCGAACACCAGGCCTGCACCCACAAAGCCCGCCAGCAGGTAGAACCAGGGCGAGAGCGTGGCGCCCAGGATCACCCCCAGCAGAATCAACGATCCCGCCGAAATCTGCACTTGGCGCGAAAGCTCCAGAGGCTGGGAACTGTCGGTGTTCACCGGTAACCCCTCTTTTTTCCAGGCATCCAGGCCGCCTTCCAGAATATAGGCGGTGCAGGAGGCTGCCTGTTCGAGTTGGGCTCGGCTCATGCGCGTGCGGTTACCCGACTTGCAGTGATAGATGAGCACGGCGGCTTCGTCGCGCGGCAGCTTGGCCTGAGCCAACTGATCGAGCGGTACATGACGCGCGCCTGGAATATGCTCACGGGCATATTCATCAGCATTGCGGATATCGACCAGCACAGCGCCGTCCTTCATGAGTTTGCTGGCTTCTTGAGGCGTAATGGTTGGCGTAGTCATTTGGCTTTCCTGTTCAGGGTTCAGGGCGCCCTCGCGGGCAGGTCGGGGCAGAAAACGTCTTTGAGAGTGGCAATGACCCGCTCCACTGAGGGGTCGGCGATGCGATAGAAAATGGTTTGTGAGTCCCGCCGAGAGCTCACCAGCCCCTCATCGCGCATGCGCGCAAGATGTTGCGAGAGGGCCGACTGGCTCACTCCCACATGGTCGAGCAACTGGCCCACCGACAGCTCATCGAAATGAATGAGCAGGCAAAGCACCAGCAATCGATGTTCGTTGCCGATGGCCCGCAACAAGGCGGCCGCATCGGCAGCACGGTCGCGTAACTCGGCAAGTTCAGCAGGTAACTCATTCGATGGCATCAAGCACCTCTCTGTTTCAACGGTTGCTAATTTAGCAAACTCTAATTTAGAATGCAAGAATATTAACGTTGGATCGTCCCGTTGGAGACGACGGCCGATGCTACAAAAATTGAACCCCTCAATGGTGTTCAGCACCGCAATTTGATACGTCGCGTCGCAAGAATCTTCACCTGACCCCTCAAGGAGGTTGTGATGTCTGCTTCCCTTACCCCTCCCCGCCGCAGGTTCCTGCAAGGTGCCGGCGCCTTCGCTCTCACGGGCATTGCTGCAGCATCCACACCCCCCGCCCGCGCTCAGCAGCGCAGCAAGGCAAGAATCGTGATTATTGGCGCCGGCATGGCCGGGCTGGCCATGGCCAATCGCTTGCACCGCGAACTCGACGGCGCCCGCATCACCGTGATCGACAGCAAGCGCGAACACAACTATCAGCCGGGATACACCCTGGTAGCCACCGGCATCTGGCCAGTGAGCAAGGTGCGCAACCTCAATCAGGAGTTTATGCCCAGCGGCGTGGATTGGATTACCGACATGGCCGCCGAAATCGACCCCGAGACGCAAACGGTCACCACCTTGGGAGGCGCCACCGTGCCCTACGATTTCCTGGTCGTTTGCCCCGGGCTCGAGCTGAATTACGGCGCGATCGAGGGCATGGACGTGGCGGCGATTGGCCAGCATGGCCTGGGCAGTGTTTATGCGAGCCCCGACGCCGCCGCTGCCACCTGGCGCGTGATGGACACCTTCCGGCAAGATGGCGGCCAGGCCTTCTTGACCCTGCCCACCGGCCCCCTGAAATGCGCCGGCGCGCCACTCAAAATGACGTTCATGTTGCGTGACCGCCTGGCACAGGCAGGTACGCTCGCGGCTTCTGAGGTCAACTTCATGTCGGCATTGCCCGACGGCACCGTTTTTGGTGTGCCCTCGGTGAACCAGAAAGTGCTGGAACTATGGCAGGGGCTGGATATCGCCCCCCAGTATCAGCAGACCTTGCGGGCTGTCGACATTCCGGCCCGTGAGGCCGTGTTCGAGCAAGCCGACGGCAGCACTCGTACCGAGAATTATGACTTCCTGCATGTGGTCCCGCCGATGCAAGCGCCACGCGTGGTGCGCGACAGCGCCCTCGCGTGGCAGGATGAAGGCACTCCTCGTGGCTGGCTCGAGGTGAACGCCGACACTTTGCAGCACCGACGCTACCCCAACGTGTTTGGCGTGGGCGACGTGAACGGCACCCCTCGAGGCAAAACCGCCGCCACTGTTAAAACCAGCGCACCGTTGGTCACCGAGAACTTGCTGGCCGTCATGGCCGACCGCGAGCCGCCAGCCACCTTCAACGGCTATACCTCCTGCCCATTGCTGGTGCGCGAAGGCGCGGCCATGCTCATTGAGTTCGACTACGAAGGCAGGCTGGTGCCCACCATCCCGGGCCTGGCTCCCCTCACCCCCAGCTACTTCGGCTGGTTCACCAAATATGCCTTGCTCAAGCCGGCTTATTTAGCCGCGCTGCGCGGTCGCGTCTAACATCGATAACGGAGATTTCCCATGTACCAAATTTGGTTAGGCCTCAATATTCTCTGGGAAATGGCGCTGGAGCATCGACTCTTGGTGGTAGCTTATTTGCTCGTGGCGCTGGTTTTGTATATCTATACCCTGGCGCGCCGCCCACACAGTTGGAAGCGCAGTTTTCGCCCTGCCGTCGTTTTGGGTGTGTTGGTGGCCATTCTGGCTTTCTTTGTATTGCCCGGCCAAACCGACGCCAGCTTTGCCCGATTCCACCAGTGGCTTGATTGGGCCTTGCTCACTGCCATGGCGTTGGGTGTGGGGCTGGCGCTGGCGGTGCTAGCCTGGCCTCTGATCAGTCTGATGCGACGGCAGCGCCCCACCCAGATTGCCTAAGGCTGATAGATGCTGCAACGTTGGCTGCCCATTCTCGACTGGGCTCCGCACTACAACCGCGAACAACTCGGCGGCGACCTCCTGGCGGCGGTGATTGTCACGCTGATGCTCATTCCACAGAGCCTCGCCTACGCCATGTTGGCTGGCCTGCCTGCCCAGGCGGGGCTTTACGCCAGCATGGCGCCGCTCGTGGCCTATGCCGTTTTTGGCAGCAGCCGCACGCTGGCGGTGGGGCCCACTGCGGTCACCTCATTGCTCACTGCAGCCGCCATCTCGCAGGTTGCGGCAGAGGGCACGCTGGCTTATTGGCAAGCAGCGCTGGTGCTCGCCTTGATGTCGGGGCTGATCCTCGTGATACTCGGCGCCCTGCGCCTGGGTTTTCTGATCAATTTCATGAGTCACCCGGTGATCTCGGGCTTCATCACAGCCTCCGCGTTGCTCATCATCGCCAGCCAGGTGAAGCATTTGTTGGGCATCTCGGCAAGTGGCGCCACACTGCCCGCCTTGCTTCACGACCTCGCCAGCAATCTGGGCCACACCAACGCGTTTACTGTTGTCATTGGTTTCGGGGCACTGTTTTTTCTGCTCTGGACACGGCGACGGCTCAAGCCTCGTTTGCTGGCCATCGGTCTGTCGCCCCGCCTGGCAGATGCCATTGGCAAGGCAGCGCCCGTCATGGCCGTGATCGTCACCACCGTGGCGGTATGGGTCTTCGATCTCGGTGCGAGAGGTGTGGCCATCGTGGGAGTGGTGCCCGGTGGCCTGCCCGACTTCACCTTGCCGCCCCTCGATGCGGCTCTCTGGCAGCACCTATTGGTGCCCGCACTGCTGATCAGTGTGGTGGGCTTCGTGGAATCCGTCTCGGTAGGGCAAACACTGGCCGCCAAGCGCCGCCAACGAGTGGACCCCAACCAGGAGCTTGTGGCTTTGGGCGGCAGCAATATGGCCGCTGCTTTCAGCGGCGGCATGCCCATCACCGGCGGCTTCTCGCGCTCGGTGGTGAACTTCGATGCCGGCGCGCAAACGCCAGCGGCCGGGGTATACACCGCCGTTGGCATCGCCCTGGCCACGCTGTTATTCACCCCCGCCTTGCATTATCTCCCTCAGGCCACCCTGGCCGCCACCATCATCGTGGCCGTGTCGTCTTTGATCGACCTGCAAACTCTACGCCGCACCTGGCATTACTCTCGGTTCGATTTCAGCGTGGTGCTCATTACCTTGCTGGCTACCCTGGGGGCCGGGGTAGAAGCCGGCCTCATCGCCGGCGTGGCAACCTCGATCGCGCTCTATTTGTTTCGCAGCAGCCGCCCTCACGTGGCCATCATTGGTCAGGTTCCGGGCACCGAACATTTCCGCAATGTGCTGCGCCACGAGGTGAACACCTCCGAACACGTGCTGGGCGTACGGATAGACGAGAGCCTCTACTTCGCCAATGCGCGCTTTCTGGAAGATTGCATCAACGAGGCCGTCGCCAAGCAACCCAAACTGGCCCACGTGGTGCTCAACTGCACGGCCATCAATGCCATCGACGCCAGCGCGTTGGAAAGCCTCGAAACCATCGCCGAGCGCTTGCAAGAAGCGGGTATTCGCTTGCACCTATCGGAGGTGAAAGGGCCAGTGATGGATCGGCTGAACAGCACGCACTTCCTGCAACAGCTCACGGGCGAGGTGTTTCTGACCCACTATCAGGCCGTGCAAACGCTGGCGCCCGAGAGCCTCGGCTAGCCGTAGGCAGCAATCTTTCGCCAACGGCGCGCGGCCGGCGGCACGCGGTCAATCCTC
>JAJUJN010000213.1 GCA_029265335.1 Alcaligenaceae bacterium | reverse complement strand
CCGTGGCCATGCACGGTCTGGGCAGTCCCACCACCCACGCTCTGGCCCTGATCCGCGCCCAAGATCCGGTACGACGCGAAACTCTGGAGCGCGCGGCGGTGGTCACTCGAGTGGCTCCCAACTTCATCCGCTTTGGTCACTTTCAGCATTGGGCGTCGAAAGACGACACCGAGGCACTGCAAGTGCTCACCGACTACGTGGTGGATCACTGGTATCCCGATTGCCGCCTCAACCAAGATGGCTCAGCGGCTTCGAACGACGCCGTGGTGGTGAACTTGCTGCGCGCCGTGCTGAAACGCACCGCCACGCTGATGGCGCAATGGCAGGCGGTGGGCTTCATGCATGGGGTGATGAACACCGACAACCTCTCCATTTTAGGCATCACCATCGATTACGGCCCCTACGGCTTTATGGACGGCTTCGACGCCAACCATATCTGCAACCATACCGACACCACCGGTCGCTACGCCTGGAATGTGCAACCTGCAGTGGCGCATTGGAATCTCTACCGCCTGGCCGAAGCCCTGCGCCCGCTGGTGCCCAGCCAGGAGCCTCTCAGGGCCGTGCTCGACGAATTCGAGGCCTGCTTCACCCGAGAGTTCTCCGCGCTCATGGCGGCCAAGGTCGGCTGGCGCGATTGGCGCGAAAGCGACCAGCCACTGCTCGACGAGTTCTGGCAGCTTCTTCACACTCAGCGGGCCGACTTCACTCATGCTTTCCGCCGTCTGGCCTGGGCGCATCTTGCGCCCGGCTCGAGCGAGGCTGATGAAGCCGCCCTGCAAGGCATGGGCTACCGTGGCCATTTTCTCGATCTGTTCTACGATACGGTCAGTGCCGAAAGCTGGTTGCGAGCCTGGCAGGAGCGAGCGGCGCACGGCTGGGCCAGCGCCCACGAACGACAATCCGCCATGCTGGCAGTCAACCCTTTATATGTTTTGCGCAATCATCTGGCCGAAGGCGCCATCCGGGCTGCCGACGACGGCGATCATACCGAGGTCGCACGTCTCTTCCAGGTATTGCGCAATCCTTTCCAACTCCAAGCTGACGCTCAGGCCTACGCCGAATTGCCACCCGAATGGGCGCGCAGTCTTGCCGTCAGTTGCTCTTCCTGAAGTCTGGAGAATCTCATGAATGCTCCTCACAAGATCCGCAAGTCCGACGCCGAATGGCGCGAACAGCTCACGCCCGACGAATATGTGGTCACGCGCGAGAAAGGTACCGAGCGCGCCTTTACCGGGCGCTACTGGGACCACTTCGCCACTGGAATCTACCGCTGTATCGGTTGCAATACTCCTCTCTTCGCCTCCGACACCAAATTCGACGCCGGGTGTGGCTGGCCCAGCTACTTCGAGGCGCTGGACCCGGCCAACGTACGCGAAGAACGTGACACCAGTCACGGCATGATCCGCACCGAGGTGCTCTGCAACGTGTGCGATGCCCATCTGGGCCACGTCTTCCCCGATGGGCCTCCGCCCACTGGCTTGCGTTATTGCATCAACTCCCTGGCTCTCAAGTTCGAGGAGCGTCAGTGAAGAAATTTCTCTTCGATCTCTTTCCGCTGATTCTGTTTTTCATTGCCTACCGCTTTGCGGACATTTATGTGGCCACCGGCGTGGCCATGGTGGCGGGCATCGGGCAGATCGGCTGGTTGCGTGTGCGCAACTTGCGCATCGAGCCCATGCACTGGCTCAACCTGGGCATCATTGTGGTGTTCGGCGGCGCCACGCTGTGGCTGCAGAACGAAGCCTTCATCATGTGGAAGCCCACGGTGCTCTACTGGTGCTTTGGCGGTGCGCTGCTGATTGCACAATATGGTTTCAAGCGCAATTTGCTGCGCAGCATGCTGCACGAACGCATCCGTATGCCCGAGGCGGGCTGGACCATCATGGCCATGTCCTGGGCCGGATTTTTCGTGTTGGCTGGCGCCCTGAACCTGATCGTGGCTTTCAGCGGCTGGTTCACCGAAGCACAATGGGTATCATTCAAGGTGTTTGGCCTGTTTGGCCTCATGGTGCTGTTCGTTATCGGCCAATCGCTGTTCCTGGGCCGCTACATGCAACAAGGCGACCAACCTTCTGACCAAATCAAATCACCATGAGTCACGAACGCGTCAACCGCATTCGCGAGCGGCTGCAAAAACTCCAACCTGTTGCGCTTCAGATCGAAGACGAAAGTCATCTGCACGCTGGCCATCCCGGCGCCCGAGGCGGCGCCGGCCACTATCGGGTTACCATCACCGCCGAAGCCTTTCGCGGCAAGTCGCCTTTGGCCCGGCATCGTCTGGTTTACGACTGTGTCGACGACATGATGCCCCACGAGGTACATGCCCTCGCCATCCACGCCAGCGTGCCCGAGTAAAGCAACGTGCCGCATCAGTCTTTGTCCTGAGAACATGGCTCGGCTTCAGTCTGGATGGCTGTTGCCGTTTCTCTTCCTGCAACGATTTCTAACGTCCTACCAAGGAGACTCGATGTCCATGAAACGCCTCGCCACACTGTTGGCAGCCTGTGCCATTGCCAGCCCCGCCCTGGCGGCCGACAACATTGCCGTCGTGAATGGCCAACCAGTGTCGGCCGAACAAGTCGACGAACTGGTACGCATGATGGTGCAGCAAGGCGCGCCCGATAGCCCGGAGCTGCGCACCCAAGTTCGCGAAGAGCTGATCAACCGTGCTGTGATGGTCCAGGCGGCTGAGGCAGCCGGCATCGCCGAGAAGCCCAGTGTGCAGAACGAGCTCGATCTCGCTCGCCAAAGCGTGCTCATCCGTGGTCTTTTCGCCGACTACCTCGAAAAGAACCCCATCACCGAAGAGGCGATGAAAGAGGAGTACGACCAGCTCAAAGAGGCGAACACCGCCCAGGAATATCAGGCCCAGCACATCTTGGTTGAAGAAGAAGAGCAGGCCCGACAGCTCATCACTGAGTTGAACGACGGCGGCGACTTCGCTGCGCTCGCCAAGGAGCATTCCAAGGATCCTGGCTCGGGCGCCCGTGGCGGCGAACTCGGCTGGGCTCAGGCCGACAACTACGTGGCGCCTTTTGCTGAAGCGCTGCGCCAACTCGAACCCGGTGAAACCACCACCGAACCTGTGCAAAGCCAGTTCGGCTGGCACATCATTCGCCTGCAAGACACCCGCGAAGCTGAGTTCCCCGCATTCGAGCAAGTCAAACCTCAGCTCGAAGAACTCATGCGCCAGGAAGCCCTCAGCGAATACCAACAATCGCTGATCGCCGACGCCGACATCCAGAAGAGTGAATAACTAAGGCACCGCCCAGCGCGGAGATTATCCCGGACGGCAACGCCGATCCGGGATCTCGCTCAATCTACCCAGACCCGCGCATTTTTGAACAGGCGCAGCCAAGGTGTGGCGTCGCCGCCGGTGTCTCTCTCGCCCCAGCGCTCAGGCGCCCACGACATCTGCACATTCCGGATGGATCGTTCGGGGTGCGGCATCAAGATCGTGAACCGACCATCGGGTGTGGTGACACCCGCGATTCCCTGCGGACTGCCATTGGGGTTGGCCGGGTAAGCGTCGGTGACTTCTCCGCGGTTGTCGACGTATTGCAAGGCGATGGCCGCCTGGGCCTCATTACCCTGGCGGCTGAAGTCGGCCCTGCCCTCGCCATGCGACACCACCACGGGCATGCGGCTGCCCGCCATGCCGCGGAATAGAATCGATGGCGACTCTGGCACCTGCACCATCGACAGCCGCGCCTCGAATTGCTCCGAGCGGTTGGTGCTGAAACGTGGCCAATTATGGGCGCCCGGAATCATGGGCGCCAGCGCTGCCATCATCTGGCAGCCATTGCACACTCCCAGACCGAAGGTATCGGTACGGGCAAACCAGACGCTGAACTGTTCACGCAAACGTTCATTGAATCGAATCGTGCGGGCCCAGCCTTCGCCAGCACCCAGCACGTCGCCATAGCTGAAGCCCCCCACTGCGGCCAGCCCGTGAAAATCGTCGAGGGCGAGCCGGCCTTCAAGGAGGTCGGTCATGTGAACATCCCAGGCCGCGAACCCGGCGGCGTGGAAAGCCCGCGCCATCTCCACCTGGCTGTTGCAACCCTGTTCCCGCAGTATGGCCACTTTGGGTCGTGCGCCCCGCTGTACGTAGGGAGCAGCAACGTCTTCCTGCGGATCAAAGCTCACCTGAGCGCTCAGACCCGGGTCTTCGGTGTCGAGCCAGCGATCGAACTCGGCGTCTGCGCATTCGGGATGATCACGCAAGCGAGCCATCTGATGGCTTACCTCGCTCCAGGCGCGGGCGAGTTCTACCCGAGGTCGGTGCCAAACCCGTTTGGCATCGCAGAACACTTCGATCTCGTCGGTGGTGTTGGGTTTACCCACCACATGACTATGGCGTGACAGACCTGCACCCCGCAACACGCCCAGCACCGCGTCGCGCTCGGCCGCTGGCACCTGCAGCAAAATGCCGGCTTCTTCTGCGAACAGTGCTTTGACTACGGCCTCGGCGCGCTGCACAGCCACTTGCTCGGGACGAATCTTGTAATCCCCCCAATCAGCTACGTTGACGTCGAAGGTGAGCATATCCACGTTG
>JAJUJN010000271.1 GCA_029265335.1 Alcaligenaceae bacterium | reverse complement strand
TGGCCACGCAAGAGACTGAGCGTGCGATTGAGCGTGTTGCCCACAAAGAAATCGATGCTTTCGTCGGTGAGGTCGGTATTGCCGTAATGCGTGGGGAACATGGCGGCCGCCAAACCCTTGAGAATTTCGGCCAGCACATCGCGCGAGGGGAGCTCACGCAACCGGCCACGGTGGCGCACCTTGTGGGTATGCTCACGCGATTCGCGCAACTCGGCCACCAGGCGGTCGAGCCCCCAGTCCACTTGAGATTCAAAGCATAAAGCGGGTGGGTCGGTACGTTCGGACATGGTAGCCTCGCCGGTAACAGGAACAGAAAATTGGCGCTATCCGGGCCAAGCCGGACGCACCGAGTTGATCCTGAGATTCTAGCCCAGAGGCTCACCCATGCCTGATTCGGCACGGAGCCGGCCTTTGCTAACCGGCTAGGCGAGAACTCAATTTCTGCTGCGGGCGAGGCCTGGCAGCCCGGAAACACCACTCATGCTGCTCGTTGAGGATGTTCACAAATCCTATGCCACCGCGCAAGGACCTCTCCCGGTGTTGCGCGGCGCTTCACTCACGCTCGAAGCCGGGCAGAGCGTGGCGCTGATGGGCGAATCGGGCAGCGGCAAAAGCACCTTGCTGCACCTCATCGCGGGCCTCGAGCACCTCGATTCGGGGCGCATCGTGGCCAACGGCCTTGCCTTGCACGAGCTGGGTGAAGCCGGGCTGGCGCGCTGGCGGCGCGAACAGATCGGGCTCGTTTTTCAGCAATACAACCTGATCAGCAGCCTGGACGTGGCCGCCAACCTGGCGTTTCAGGCGCGTCTCACCGGTCGTCACGATCCCCATTGGGTAAGGCATTTGGCGGAACGCCTGGGCCTCACGACCGTGCTGCAGCGCTACCCCGAGCAGCTCTCGGGCGGGCAGCAACAACGCGTGGCCATTGGGCGCGCTCTGGCCTCGCGGCCGCCGTGGGTATTGGCCGACGAACCCACCGGCAGCCTCGACGAAGCCAGCGGTGACGCTGTGCTGGAGCTGCTCCTGGAATTGGTGAACGAGCTGGGTAGCGCGCTGCTGATGGTCACCCACAGCGCGCAGCTGGCCGCTCGCCTGTCGAGCTGCCTACGCCTGCAGCAGGGCAGAGTGAGCGAGGCGGTGAGCTGATGCGCGTGTTGTCGCTCACCCTGGCAGCCTTGCTGGCGCATTGGCGCCGCCACCCTCTGCAATTCTTCAGCATACTCACCGGGGTGTGCCTGGCCACCACGCTCTGGACGGGTGTGCAGGCGCTGAACAGTCAGGCACGAGCAGACTACGCGCGAGCCAGCGCAGTACTCACGGGCAGCAACGAAGCTTATCTTGCGCCAGCCGTGGACACCCACAGCGACCACGCCACCTACCTGGCGCTACGCCGAGCAGGCTGGCGGGTCTCACCACTGGTGGAGGGTCGCTTGCGAATCGCGGGCAAGGAACCCGTGTCGGTGCAGCTGCTGGGCGTGGAGCCTTTGACCTTGCCCACCAACGTACAAGTGGCGGGGCATGGCTTCGACGACTTCGATCTTGCCGCTTTCATGGGAGAGCCGGGACAAGCCTGGATTTCACCCGACACCTTGCAGCGTTTGGGGGTGGAAGCCGGGCAAGCAGCAAGCACGCTCGACGGCCGGCAACTGCCGCCCCTCCATGTTCAGGAACAACTGGCACCTGGCGTGATCGTGACCGATATCGGGCACGCGCAAACCTTGCTGGGCACGCCAGGGCAGATTTCCCGTTTTCTGTTGAGCGATGCCCAGCACCACCCTCCCCTGCCCGCCGAGTTGGCGTCGCGCTTGCGCCGCGTGCCAGCCGCCGACGAAGGCGATTTGCAGCGGCTCACCGAGAGCTTTCATCTCAATCTCACGGCGCTGGGTTTTCTCGCTTTCATTGTGGGGCTGTTCATAGTGCATGCCTCCATTGGCCTGGCCTTCGAGCAACGGCGTGGCCTATTGCGCACACTGCGCGCCTGCGGCATCGGTTTGCGCAGCCTGGTGCTGGCTTTGGCCGTGGAGTTGAGTGTCTTGGCCTTGGCAGGTGGCGCACTGGGTGTCGTGCTGGGCTATTGGCTGGCCACCCTGCTCTTGCCCGATGTGGCAGCCAGCCTGCGAGCTTTGTATGGCGCCGAAGTGGCTGGGCAACTCAATCTGGCGCCAAGCTGGTGGTTGGCCGGCCTGGGCATGAGCCTGGCCGGAGTGCTGCTGGCGGGCGGCAATACCCTGGTACGCGCGGCGCGCATGCCCGTGCTGGCGCTGGCGCAGGCGGAAGCCTGGCGGGCCACTCAGGAAACCTGGTTGCAGCGGCAGGCGGCGGTGGCGCTGCTGTTGTTGGTGGTGGCAGGGTTGGCCTGGGGTTTGGGCAACAGCCTGGCCAGCGCCTTCACCCTGGTGGCCGCCCTTCTGCTGGCGGCAGCCCTGCTGTTGCCCGTGCTGCTCGATGGCTTGCTCAGGGCTTTGACGCGGTGGTGTCGTGGGCCTTTGAGCCAGTGGTTCGTGGCCGATAGCCGCCAGCAGCTGCCAGCACTTTCGCTGGCGCTGATGGCCTTGTTGCTGGCCCTGGGCTCGAGCGTGGGTGTGGGCGGTATGACGGAAGGCTTTCGCCAGACTTTCACCGGCTGGCTGAATCAACGCCTGTCTGCCGACCTCTACATCACGCCACAGAGCACCCAACAAGGCGAGCAAATTCTGCATTGGCTGCAGAGTCAGTCAAACGTGCAAACCGTCGACCCCCAATGGCGCGCCGAACTCGACACTGGCGCCGGCCAAGTACAGATGCAAGCGGTGGCGCCCAACTCGCGTCTGCCCCAACACTGGCCCTTGCTTGAGGCCCTGCCCGACGCCTGGCAAGGTCTGGCGTCGGGCTCGGGGGTGATGCTGAGTGAGCAATTGGCGCGTCGAGCGAACGTGGCACTGGGCCAGACCCTCTCGCTGCCTGTCGCGCATCAGCCGGAGCTGCGGGTGGTGGCAATCTACGCCGACTACGGCAACCCGCGTGGTCATCTGTTGGTGAATCACGATTGGTTCCAGCACAACGCGCGCGACCCTCGTCTGGCCGGCGTGGCGCTCTACATCGATGATCAGCACAAATCGCTGTTACGGGATCAATTGCAGCAGAAGTTTCAGCTCGATGGCACGAGCGTCGTGGAGCAGACGACGGTCAAGCGCTGGTCGCAAGAAGTATTCGAGCGAACCTTTGCCGCCACGGGTGCGCTCAATGTGTTGACGCTGCTTGTGGCCGGCGTGGCCTTGTTCATCAGCCTGCTGACCCTGGGCACAAGTCGGCTCCTGCAACTGGCGCCGCTCTGGGCCGTGGGTGTGCCCTACGCCCGGCTGGCCTGGTTGTCGCTGGGCCAAACCATGATGCTGGCCACACTCACGGTGCTGCTGGCTTTACCTTTGGGTCTGTTGCTCACCTGGTGCCTGGTGGCGGTGGTGAATGTGCATGCATTTGGCTGGCGCCTGCCACTGTATGTTTTTCCACAGCAGCTCGCCGGGTTCACGGCCACCGGCCTGGTGGTGAGCCTGCTGGCGGCCTTGCTTCCCATGCGCAAACTGGCCCGCTTGCAACCCTCCCACCTGCTGCAGCGAATGAGTCATGAGAACTGAATCGATTCTGATTGGGGCGTTGCTGTCGCTGCTGGCTGCTTGTCAGGAAGCGCCGCCTGAACCTGCCCAGGGCTTCGCGGGGCTGGGGCAAGC
>JAJUJN010000292.1 GCA_029265335.1 Alcaligenaceae bacterium | reverse complement strand
TCATACGGCTTCCTGCGATAGACCCCTCGCACCCGCAAACCTGCCGGCCCAAAGGCCGCTACCTGTTCGAGCGATTCCTTGGCATCCAGGCTCATCAGCTGAGTGCCGCGACCGCCGCCACGCAGAACCTTGATTTCTGCCATGTCGATGACCAGCAGCCGACCGTTCGCCGAGTACGCAGCCACCCAAGCTGCGTCGTCGGGCACGACCACTGGTTGACCCAGCTGATCTCCAGATTCCAACGAGACGAACTGCTTGCCGCCCCGGCGGGTAGTCATGTCAGCCACTCGTGTGACAAACCCCAACCCGCCTCGCGTGAAAAGCAGCCAGCGCTGCTCAGGCGGCCCCGCCAGCATGTGAGCAACACGCGTACCGGCTTCGAGCTCGATCAGCGATGTGACCGGCGCCCCGTCCCCGCGCGCCGGCGGTAGGCTGGCGACAGGCACCGAGTACACCCGGCCGTTGTCGGCCAGCGCAATCAAAGTGTCGACAGTGCGGCATTCGAAGGTGGCATAAAGGGAATCCCCTGTCTTGAACTGTATCTGGCTGGCGTCGTGCCCATGACCTTGGCGTGCTCGCAACCAACCTTTTTGCGACACGATCACCGTGACCGGCTCATCCGGAACCTTGACTTCCAGCACAGCTCTCTGTGCCGCTTCAATCAGTGTGCGCCGGTCGTCGCCATACTGTTTGGCGTCGGCCTCCATCTCGCGTGAAATCAGGCGCTTCATGGCATTCGGATTGGCCAGCAATTCCGTGAGCTTGCCTTCTTCCCCGCGCAAGCTATCGAGCTCCTGCTCGATCTTGATCGATTCCAGCCGCGCCAACTGCCGCAGGCGCATTTCCAGGATATCGTCGGCCTGACGCTCGCTCAGCTTGAAGGCCTCCATCAGCGCCGGCCGTGGCTCATCGGATTCACGGATCACGCGAATCACTTCGTCCACATTCAAATGCACCACCATGCGTCCTTCGAGCACATGGATGCGATCACGCACCTTGGCAAGTCGATGCTCGCTGCGGCGAGTCACCGTGGCAAAGCGAAACTCCAGCCATTCGGTGAGGATTTCGCGCAGGCCTTTCTGGCGCGGTCGACCGTCGTTGCCCACCATCACCAGGTTCATGGGCACATTCAATTCCAGCGAAGTGTGCGCCAACAGTACAGTCACCAGTTCGTCACGCTTGATCTTGCTGGTTTTTGGCTCGAACACTAAACGCACCGGGGCGTCTTTGCCCGATTCGTCGCGCACGGAGTCGAGCAGCGCCAGCAAGCGCGCCTTGTTCTGCACTTGTTCGGGGCTCAGGCTTTTGCGACCCGTGCGTACCTGGGGATTGGTGAGCGCTTCGATCTCTTCAAGCACTCGTTGCCCCGAAGTGCCGGGTGGCAGTTCATTCACCACCAGCTGCCATTGGCCGCGCGCCAACTCTTCGAACTCCCAACGGGCGCGAGCCTTGATCGTGCCCCGTCCGCTGGCGTAGATCTGTGCGATTTCTTCGGGTGCGGAAATAATGTGTCCCCCACCCGCAAAGTCGGGGCCTGGCAGCAACTCCGCCAGCTCAGCATCCGACAGCTTGGGCTTTTTCAGCAGCGCCACCGCCGCTCGTGTGACTTCGCGCAGGTTGTGCGAAGGAATTTCGGTTGCCATGCCCACGGCAATGCCCGAGGCGCCGTTGAGCAACACCATGGGCAAACGCGCCGGCAACTGCTGCGGCTCCTGGTGCGAACCATCGTAGTTGTCGATGAAATCCACCGTGCCTTGATCGAGCTCATCCAGCAGCAAGCGGGCAATGGCGGTGAGGCGCGCTTCGGTATAACGCATGGCGGCGGCGTTGTCGCCGTCGCGCGAGCCGAAGTTTCCCTGCCCGTCGATGAGGGGATAGCGCAGGGTGAAATCCTGTGCCATGCGCACCAGGGCATCGTAGGCGGCCTGATCACCATGAGGATGGTATTTGCCGAGCACATCGCCCACCACGCGGGCCGATTTCACAGGCCGCGCACCCGGACCCAGGCCCATCGCCTGCATGGCATACAGAATGCGGCGTTGCACGGGCTTCTGACCGTCCGCCAGATCGGGCAGGGCCCTGCCCTTCACCACCGAGATCGCGTAGTCGAGATAGGCTCGTTCGGCGTAGCGCGCCAGGTGAATGCCAGGCTCCCCGCTATCGGTGTCGGCAAAAAAGTCGCCTTGGTCGAGATCGTTCATCGTGTGTGTTCCTGCTTAGATATCGACGTCGGCCAGATCGCCATGCTCTTCGAGCCAGGCCCGCCGCTGGGCCGCTTCTCCCTTGCCCATCAGCAAGGTGAACATGCGTTGCGTGCCTTCAAACCCGTAATCCCCCAAGGTCACGGGCAACAGGCGACGGGTATCGGGATTCATCGTGGTTTCCCAGAGCTGCTCGGGGCTCATTTCGCCCAAACCCTTGAAGCGACTGATACCCCAACTGCCCTCACGTATGCCCTCTTTCAGGAGTTTGTCTTGCACGGCCTGCAACTCGCCGTCGTCCAGACAGTAGATCTTTCTTGCGGGTCGCTTGCCTTGAGCGGGTACATCGACGCGGTAGAGCGGCGGCCGGGCGATGTACACATGGCCCGCCGCCACCAGTTTGGGGAAGTGACGATAGAAAAGTGTGAGCAGCAGCACCTGAATATGCGCGCCGTCTACGTCGGCATCCGACAAAATGCACACTCGCCCGTAGCGCAAACCGGAGAGATCGGCGTCGTCGTCGGGGCCGTGAGGGTCCACGCCAATGGCCACTGCAATATCGTGGATTTCGGCGTTGGCGAAAAGACGGTCGCGGTGCACTTCCCACGAGTTCAGCACCTTGCCGCGCAAGGGAAGCACCGCCTGGAAGGTTTTGTCGCGCCCCATCTTCGCCGAACCGCCGGCCGAATCCCCCTCGACCAGAAACACTTCGGTGCGCGACGGATCGCGGCTCTCGCAATCGGTGAGCTTGCCTGGCAACACAGCCACGCCCGAACTCTTGCGCTTTTCCACCTTCTGTTGCGCGCGCGTGCGAGCCTGAGCCTGACGAATCACCAGTTCGGCCAGCTTGCGCCCGTGCTCCACGTGCGAATTCAGCCAAAGATCGAGCGAGCCTTTCACAAATCCCGACACCAGCCGCACGGCATCTCGACTGTTCAGCCGTTCCTTGATCTGCCCCTGGAATTGCGGGTCGAGCACACGGGCCGACAACACGAAGCTCGCCCGGTTGAAGACATCTTCGGGCAGCAGCCGAATGCCTTTGGGCAGCAGGTTGTGCAGGTCGACGAAGGTTTTCACGGCGCTGAATAACCCTTCGCGCAAGCCGGCCTCGTGCGTGCCTCCGGCCGGCGTGGGAATGAGGTTCACATACGATTCGCGCACCACGTGGCCATCGGCACTCCAGGCCACCACCCACTGCGCGCCCTCGCCCTCGGCAAAGGTATCGTGATCCCCATCGGCATATTGCGCGCCCTCGACTAGAGGGATGAGCAGCTCCGCGTCGGCCAGCATCTCGGCGAG
>JAJUJN010000093.1 GCA_029265335.1 Alcaligenaceae bacterium | reverse complement strand
TTCAACGGCACCATGGATGCCCTCACCAAAACTTACGACATGCGCGCCAATGTGGGCGAAACCGTGCGTATTTTCTTCGGCGTTGGTGGGCCCAATCTGCCGTCGAGCTTCCATGTGATCGGTGAAATCTTCGATCGGGTCTACAACCAGGGCTCCATCACCAGTGAACCCATCACCGACGTGCAAACCACCTTGGTGCCTCCTGGTTCGGCCACCATCGTGGAATTCAAGGTCGATGTGCCCGGAGAGTACGTCTTGGTTGACCACGCGCTGTCGCGGATGGAGCGTGGCCTGGTAGGCACGCTTAAGGTCGATGGCGACCCCAAGCCCGCCATTTTCCATGCGCACTAGCTGGGCAGCGGCGCTGCCATGGCTAGCGATCGCCGCTGCTTCCAGTGAGCGGCGGCGTTCAGCGAGTGTTGCCAAAGCAGCAATGCTTTGGTGAAGAATCGGCGCTGGTGCATATCGGCTCGCAGGCGCATAATCTCGGCTTATCCGAATGAATGACCGAGGTGATGAAGATGGAACAAGTCGTCAATATTCGCGATCTTGAGTTGAACGAGAGGCAACACGCCCGGCGTGGCCGCTTTCAGTTCTACGATCTTCTGCATGGCCGACCTGGCGATCCTGGTTGCTTCTACATGCAGTTGAGCCGCACTTATTCCGACTTCTTCTCACCACGCCACCGCCATAATTTCGAGCAGGTGCGTTTTCAGCTCGAAGGCACGGTATCGTTTGGCCGCGATGGCGAAATGTCACCGGGCACGGTCGGTTACTTCCCCGAGGGCGTGTATTACGGTCCGCAAACTCTCGAAGACGAGTCGTACACCCTGGTGCTGCAGTTTGGTGGCGCCAGCGGCAGCGGCTACATGGCCGACAGCATTTTCCAGGCCGGCATGGCCGAGCTCAAAGAGTTCGGCACGTTCAAAGATGGCGTCTACCGAGTGCCCAAGCCCGATGGCGGCAGCAAGAATCGCGACGCCTACGAAGCCGTGTGGGAGCATGTGCATGGTCGGCGGCTGCGCTACCCAACGCCGCGCTACAACAAACCGCTCTTCATCGAATCCACTGCGTTTGCTTGGCAGCCCAGCCCCTTGGCCGGCGTGGAGCTCCGCCATCTGGGCACTTTCAGCGAATGCCGCACCACGCTCAGCATGGCGCGTCTGCAACCTGGGGCCATCTTGCCGATCGACCCCGAACATATCGTGTTCGTCGTGAGCGGCTCGGGGCAGCAAGCCGAAACCACCTGGGAAAAGCACTCGTCGTTATACTCGGGCCGTTCACCCAGCGAAATCCGGGCCACCACCGAAACCGAGCTGCTGATGGTGGGCCTGCCCAACCTGACTCACGCCACAATCCCCAGCTCTCAACCTCAACAAGCTGTTCCTGCATGATTCCATCCGCGCGTGCGCGAGAAGCTGCCGGCGGCAACCTTCCAGCCGGGGAGAAGCCCAGTGGCGCTGGGTGACCATCTCACGTCTCGCGTGCTGCAGCTGCTCGCCGCCATTCGCGAAACGGGCAGCCTCACCCAAGCGGCCCAGCGTTTGCATATCGTGCCGTCGGCGGCCAGTCGACGGGTGCAGGCGTGTGAGGCCGCTTTGGGAGTTGTCTTGCTCGAGCGCAGCGCCCGGGGAGTCACGCTGACTCCGGCCGGGCTGGCGGTGGTGCGACACGCAGAGAGGGTGAATCGGGATCTGGAAGCTTTGGCCGGCGAGCTCGACGATCTCGCCCGCGGCGTTCGTGGGCGAGTGAGCCTGAGCGCTGCTGCCTCTGCCATTGCGCAACATCTGCCAGAGGATTTAGGCCATTTTCTTCGGCGTCGGCCCGATATTCGTGTAGATCTGCAGGAACACGTCAGTGCCACGGTGGCCGAGCGCCTGCGCGCACGCGAAACCGATGTGGGCATTCTAGTGGCCGAAACTGCTGAATTGCCAGGCCTCAATTTGCTGCCGTACCGGCACGAATCCCTCGTTGTGATTCTGCCCTCTACGCATCCACTGGCCCATCGCTCGTGGTTGGCCTTCCGCGATTTGCTCGACGAAGACTGGGTTGGACTGCGCGCGGGCACCTCGCTTGCCGCTCTGTTGAGCCGTCAGGCTGCCGCGCATGGCAGAACCTTGCGAACCCGCATCGAGGTGTACGCTATGGAATCGGTGTGTCGCATGGTGCAAAATGGCCTGGGCATTGCCATCATGCCGCAAAAGGCCCTGGGGCCTGGCGCCCGTTATCCTGGCGTGACCGCCGTGGCGCTGCGGGAACCTTGGGCTGGTCGCACCCTGTATGTGGCTTCCAATGCCGATGTCGAGCCTGAACCCGCCGCGCGTGCTTTGGTGCAGGCGCTGGCCTCGTCCCTCACGACCACCAACCCCTCAAATAACGATCCATCAGCAAGCGCTTTCTGCGCATTATCTGTTTCAACACCACAAGGAGACACACGATGAGTATGCCCGTCACGCGTTGGGCCACTGGCCTGGGCCTTGGCCTCGCACTTTCTGCCTCACTGGCGCTGCCTGCGGCGCACGCCAAGGATTTTCCGCAACGCTCGGTAGAGGTGGTGGTGGGATATCCGGCCGGCGCTTCGCTCGATATCCTGGCCCGGCTGCTGCAGCCCAAGATGAGCGAGGTACTGGGTGAACAGGTGATTGTAGAGAACCGCGCTGGCGCCGGCGGCAATATCGGCACGGCCAACGTGGCGCGTTCCGACCCCGATGGTCATCGCATTCTGCTGGCCAGCAACGCCAACCTGTCGATCAATCCGCACATCTATCCCGACGCCGGTTTCGACCCCTTCGAAGACTTCGAACCCATCACTCAATTGGCGAGCGGGCCAGTCGCGCTGGTCGTCAATACTTCTACCAATATCGAGTCCGTACAAGATCTACTCGATCGGGCCAAGGCCAACCCTGGCTCGATTACCTACGGCACACCAGGTGTGGGCTCGCCCATGCACTTGCTGGGCGAAATGATGGCGCAAGAAGCCGATTTCGAGTGGACTCACGTGCCCTACAAGGGCAGCGTACCGGCGCTGACCGACCTCATGGGCGGCAACATCGATGTGTCCATTTCCACCTTGGCCACCACCACGCCGTTCCTCGACAGCGGCAAGCTCAAAGTGATTGCATTGGCGGAAGCGGAGCCTTTCGTGCAGGCGCCCGACAGTCCCTTGTTGGCCGATACCATTCCGGGCCTCACGGCGCCGGCCTGGTTCGCGTTCGTGGCACCTGCCGGTACGCCTCAAGAGGCCATCGACGCTCTCTACGAAGCCAGTGTGGCTGCCCTTGAGGACCCGGCGGTGATCAAGGGGCTGGAAGCCGGCGCGATGGTGCCGGCGGCGCATGGCCCCGAGGCTCTTACCGAGTTGATCCGCGCCGATTACGACGCCTTCGGCAAAGTCATCGAAGAGCGGGGCATTCGGGCAAATTGAGGCCCAGAGCCCCTCAACTTTGAATTTCGCGGCCGGCAAGCCATCAAGGCTTGTCGGCCGTGGTCGTTTTTGCGTGCACCACCCCAGTATCGAGCAGGGCGGCGATATCGTTCTCGGCATAGCCGAGCTCCAGCAGCAGGTCTTTGCTGTCTTCACCCAGCGCAGGAGCATGGCGTCGAATGCTGCCGGGTGTTTCGGATAAGCGCGGCACGACGTCGTGCATGGGCAGCGTACCGGTGTTGGCGTCGGGGGCATTCACCAGCGCGCCGCGTTCACGCACGAAGGGATCGTGCAGAAGGTCGCTGGCTTGCATCACTGGCCCTACGGTGACACCCGCCTCGCGGAAATGGCGCAGCAGGGTGAGCCGATCGAAGCGACTCATATAACTCTGAATGACCTCGTCGACGAAATCGATGTTGGCCAGGCGGTCTTCGTTGCGCCGGCACCTGGGGTCATCTTTCAGTTCTGGGCGGCCGATGGCATCGAACAGCCGTTGGGTCATGGCCTCGGTGGTGGCAGAGAGCGCCACCCATTGTCCGTCCGCCGCCTGATACACGTTGCGCGGCGCTGCGGTGGGTGAGCGGCTGCCATGACGACCCGAATCTTCGCCTTTCAACCAGGCGTCGGCGGCGTCGGGCCCCACGACCGAGAGCATCGATTCGAACAGCGACAGATCAATCACCTGGCCGCGGCCTTTCTGTTCTGCAGCGCGCAGGGCCGCGAGCGTGGCTCCGTAGCCATAAAGGCCGGTGATTATGTCGGCGAGCGTCATATTGGGCAGAACCGGAGGGCGGTCTTCGAAGCCGGTTTTCGCCGCCAGGCCAGAGTAGGCTTCTACCAATGAGCCAAACCCAGGTTGCTCGCGATAGGGGCCGGTCTGCCCCCAGCCGGAGATTCTCACAATCACCAAGCGCGGTTGCAACTGCCAGAGCTGTTCCGGCGCAAGCTGCATGGCTTCGAGGGTGCCCGGACGAAAGTTCTCGATCAGGACATCGGCGGTTTTAAGCAGGCGATGCAGCACCGCCATGCCTTGGCTTTGGCGAAGATCCACGGCCAGGCTGCGTTTGTTGCGCGAATACACGCGCCACCACACCGGCACCCCGCGGGTGTGCCAGTTGCGCAGCGGGTCGCCCTGCTGAGGGGATTCCACCTTGATCACGTCGGCGCCCATATCGGCAAGTTGCACCGACAACATATTGCCGGCCATCACGCGTGAGAGATCGACAACGCGCAAGCCTTGCAGGGCGCCTGGAGCCGAGGTGCGAAACGGCTTTGGCAGATGGGGAGGGGAGGGCGTGGCGTGGGAGTCCGGAGGAAGAGACATAAAGCGGTATTTTGAAAAGGTATGAACAAAAAGAAAGGGTGAACTCACCGCGCCGTTGCGGCGCCAAGCGTTTCAAGCGCTGATGGCGAGGCCGGTATTCGGCAAAGGCAGTTCGCAATCGTGCTCGAGCAGATGTTCCAACAAGTCGTCAAACGGGGAGGGCCGCCAGAACAGAAAGCCCTGGTATTGATCGCAATGGTGCCGTTGCAAAAACGCCAGTTGCGCCTCGGTTTCGATGCCTTCTGCCACTACCTGGAGTTCCAGGTGATGCGCCATGGCGATGATGCCTTGCACGATCGCGGCATCGTTGGGGTCGGTCACCACATCCACCACGAACCGACGGTCGATCTTTACCTTGTCGATCGGGAGATTCTTAAGATAATTGAGGCTCGAGTAACCGGTGCCGAAGTCGTCGATCGAGGTTTTGACACCTAAATGACGTAGCTGCGACAGGTTCCTTACCGCCCGCTCGGCGTCGGCCAACAGCACGTCTTCGGTGATCTCCAGCTCCAGACCACCTGCCGGCAGGCCTGCCACTTCCAGCGCGGTCCGCATGGAGGCAATGAACTCAGGGCGAGCAAAGTAAACCGGTGAAATATTCACGATTACCGGGACATCCACGATGCCTTGCTCGCGGAGCCGGTTGGCGTCGATGCAGGCTTGCGTGAGTACCCAGTCGCTGAGAGGAACAATCAGGCCGTTCTCTTCTGCCAGTGGCAGGAAGCGCGCGGGAGGTATGAGCCCCTTGGCCATATCTTGCCAGCGCAGCAGCGCTTCCAGCCCCGTCACGCGTCCTGAGCGGCCGTCGATCACGGGTTGATAGTGCAGCTCAAAACGATTTTCGTCGAGCGCATTCTGCAAAGCATCGCGCACCGCCAGTCGTTCATCAACCTGAACGCTGAGATCCACGGAATATCGTCGCCATCGGTTGCGGCCTTCTTGTTTGGCCCGCACCATTGCCAGGTCGGCTTCGCGCAACAATTGCATGGCGTCTTTGGGCTCGTCGTCGATCGTGCTGATGCCGGCAGTGGCGGTGATCGTGAGCTCGGCGGCCAGCAATCCATAGGGCCGGCTCACATCCTTCAGCAGCCGGTGCGCCAGATCATCGACCGTCGGGTGATCGTCGCGCAGCAATATCACGAACTCGTCGCCACCCAAGCGAGCCAGAAAACCGCGTCCGCCGAGGGTTTTGCTCAAGCGGCTGGCGACTTCTTCCAGCAGTTTGTCACCCACAGCATGGCCCATCGCGTCATTGACTTCCTTCACGCCATCGAGGTCGATAAAAATGAGACTGAGCCGTTCTTGGTGCTCGCGAGCACGGGCGCACGCATCATTCAAAGTTTGTTCGAACAATCGTCGATTGGGCAATCCGGTGAGTGCATCGTGCCAGACGCTGTGCTGTAACTGCCCCGAGCGAACGTAGGCGAGCCGGGCCAATTGCTGGGTGAGTACCAGAAAGAAAGTGAAGGCAAAGCCGGTGAGCAGGATAAGCTCGGGAAAGCCGGGCGCCAGCGGGCCCACCGGCGCGGGGCGATATTGGTACTCGAGCTGCCAACCAGAAATCTGGTCGAGAGGCAGCGGAAGCACGGCATGCACATCGGCGTAGGTGGGCCATTGTGCATCGCTCTGGTACATCACCTGGTTCTCATGCACAACGCGGAAGCGGTAGCCCGTAGGTGTTTGCAGGGCTGCCTGGTCGAGCAACTGATTCAGCGCCAGTTCGGCGCCGATCACCAGATTGTCGTAACTCTCGGCCACCACCGGCACGAACAGGTCGACCACGACGCGGCCGTCATTGTCGAGCCACGGGCCGCCGCGCATCCATTGAGCGCTGTTCTGGACTTGATCGAAAGCTGGTGCCGCCATGAGCCGTTCAGACGCGGCATTGTCGACGGAGGGGCGCGACGGCACGCTGAGTGAGAGCACCTGGCCGTTGGCATCGAGCACCACCATGTACTCCAGCATGGGATGGTCGCGAAGATAGCTGTGCATTTCTTGTTGCATGAGCGCGAGGGAAGGCGGCTCCGGCAACAGCGCCCATCGCTCGGCGAGTCGGCGCAGCCATCGGGTGGAATCCTGCATGCCTCGAAAAACCTGCGAGCTCAGCTGGTGCGAAATGGCTTGGGCCTGTTGCACGGCCTGCCCGCGGTGCATCTCGGCCAGGCCTTGAGCTCCCGTGACTGCTATGAGGGTGCCCACCAGCGCCGTAGCAAATGAAAGTGGGGTGAGACGAAACGAAGGGGCGATATTGGCTTCGGCAGCCAGCCATGCCAAGGCAGCGCCCGAAAATACCAACAAACCTGCAATCACAATGGCGCTGCTCGGGCGGCCCACACGCAGGGTGGCGCTCAACCACCAGCACAGGGCATAGCCCAGCACCACCGCCAGCGCCAGGGCGATGCCCCAGCGCGCACGCTTCAGGCGGAGTTGAGCAAGGAGCAAGGTGGCCAGGCCTGCCAGCCCGGTGATGGCGGCAAAAGGTGCGCTCAGCAAAATCTGCGACGCAGCTTGAGCCCCGAAACGATAGACGTTCAACAGGCTCGCTGCAGCCAGCCAGAGTGCGGTGAACCCGCTCAGCTGTATAAACAGGCGCACCATGGCCACGTGAGTGCCGCGATTGTGAGGCGTGGGAGCAGGTGCCCATGAGCTGGGCGGGTTGGACGAACGCTTTACCATGGGCTGCGGCGCCTGCTGGCGCACCCCCCACAGATGGCATTGTTTGAATAATACGAGGGCGAGCTTCCAGTCACGTCCATGTCGTATCCACGGTAACGCTTTGCTGTCCTTTAGGCCAGCTTGCACAGGCCTGCGTGTGGCGTGCTTGCGACGTCGCAAGCACGAGCAAATAAGGAGGGCAGGGCCTTGCCGCGGGACGCATTG
>JAJUJN010000291.1 GCA_029265335.1 Alcaligenaceae bacterium | reverse complement strand
TCATCATCACGGCGCTCGCCCGCGGCTTCGATTTTTTCATGTATTACTTCACCCTGGGGGTCACCCCCATGGTGTTTCTTTCAGGCGTATTCTTTCCTGTTGAGCAGTTGCCCGAGATTCTGGTGGCCGTGATCCAGTGGTTCCCCATGGCCCCTGCCATCAACCTGGTGCGACCGCTTATCTTGGGTGAAATACCGCCCAACGCAGTTTGGTTGGTGGCTCAGCTGCTGGTAACCGGTGTGCTGGCCATTTGGCTGGCCGCCATTTTGCTGCGCCGCCGGCTGCTGCGATAAACCAGCGCAGCCCGAGGCCCCGCGTGGTGGGGGCGTCAGCACTGCCTTGGTCTGTTCAATATATTCGATACACGCTCGTTATGACTGTTACACAACGCTCTTCTGCTACTGTTTCCGCCGCTGAGGCCTCGGCCACCGAGCACGATGTGATCGTGGTCATGGCCAATGTGCCCGATCTTGCTCTGGGCAAGCGCATTGCTCATGTATTGCTCGAAGAAGGCCTGGCCGCATGCGTGAACCTTGGCGCGCCCATGCTGTCTATGTACCGCTGGCAAGGAGAGATTGCCGGCGACGAAGAAGTGCCACTCTGGATCAAATCCACGCGTGATAAGCAGCAGGCTCTGTGCGACGCCATTGTGCGTCTGCATCCTTACGACGTCCCCGAAGTTCTTGTGCTACCGGTGAGCGGCGGCTTGCCCTCCTATCTGCAATGGGTGGTCAACGAAACCCGTTCGCCTCTACATGACTGATCGTTTGTTGGTTCCCAATTCCATATTTTCCAGCGCTCCCACTCCTTGGGCGCGCTCGCGGCTGTGTCTAGTGCTCATGCTCTGCAGCCTGTTCGACGTGTTGGAGGGCAACAGCCAGGCTCAAGGGCTCACCGAAGCAGACTTTTTGCCGCCGGAACAGGCCTTCCGGCTTTCTGCGGAAGTGGTCACCCCCAACTTGCTGCAGCTGCGCTTCGATATCGCCAACGGCTATTACCTGTATCACGACCAATTCGATTTTGGCGTGGAGCCCGAGGCTGCGGCTGCGTTTATCGGTGCCGCACATGTGCCGCCGGGCGAAGTGATCTTCGATCAGGTGTTCGAGAAAGACCTCGAAACTCATCGCCACGAGGTGGTGATCGATCTCCCCTTGCAGGGTGCACCCGAGCCATTCGTGCTGCAGGTTACCAGCCAGGGCTGTGCCGATGCCGGCCTCTGTTATCCGCCGCAAACCTGGCCGGTATCACTCGACGTTGCAGGCGGTGGCTGGGCCGTGCAAGCGGCTACCCTCACCGAGAACCGTTGGGGCGGCGGCAGCGGCTTTGCCGATTGGCGCAACGCCACGGATCTGGGGTTGGCCGAGGCGCTGGGCGGCGCAGCCTTGTGGCAAACCGTGGCGGTATTCTTTGCGCTCGGCCTGCTGCTTTCGCTCACGCCCTGCGTCTTACCCATGCTTCCCATTCTGTCGGCCTTGCTCGTGGGCGATCAGGCCGCACGTCAGGCGCAAGGGCAGCACACGGGACGTTGGCGGGGCCTGGGTCTGGCGGCGGCTTACGTGTTGGGAATGTCGTTGATCTACACCCTGGCAGGTGTGGCAGCGGGGCTGACCGGCGCCAGTCTGGCGGCTACCTTGCAAACGCCATGGGTGCTCAGTTTGTTTGCCGCGATTCTGGTGGTGCTGGCGCTAGCCATGTTCAACGTCTTCACCGTGCAGGTGCCGGCACGTTGGCAAACCGCGCTTACCACTCAGGTCAATCGTTTGCCCGGGGGCCGAATCACAGGGGCCTTTGGTATGGGCGCCATTTCGGCACTCATTGTGGGCCCGTGTGTGGCGGCGCCGCTGGCCGGTGCGCTGCTGTATATCTCGCAAACCGGCGACGTCTGGCTGGGCGGCCTGGCCTTGTTCGCCATGGCCTGGGGCATGGGCGTGAGCCTGCTGGTGGCAGGCGCCTCGGCCAGCACCCTGCTGCCGCGCGCCGGGGCCTGGATGGAAGGCGTCAAACAATTCTTCGGGGTGCTCTTGCTGGCGGTCGCCTGGTGGATGTTGCTGCCGGTGTTGCCCTCGTGGGTGCAGATGGTGGGCTGGGCTTTGCTCGCCTTCTTTACAGCCAGCCTGCTGGGCGCCTTCAACGCCCTGCCCGAAGCGGCCGGCGTGGGTCGGCGCAGCGCCAAGGGCATGGGTTGGGTGCTGGCGTTGGTGGGCGCCATCCAACTGGTGGGCCTGAGCAGTGGCGGGCGCGACCCCCTGCAACCTCTGGCGCATTGGGGAGGGGGCAGCGCCACGAGCTGGCAACAGGCCAGCATCAGTGCGGCCGGTGGTGGCTCTACGGATGCCCGGTCGACCGGATCGGCAGTGATTGCAGGCAGCGGCGGTGAATTCGGCGGCAAGGCTGGTGCCTTCACTTCCGTAAATAGCGCTGGCGCGGGAGTGTGGGGCAGCGGGCAAACTCCCAATTCCGATTGGCTCACCAGCGGCTCCTCGGGTGTGGCGGCAGCAGCGGCCGAAGCCGCGGGCCAAGCGGGGTTCCCAACCATCGCCAACAACGCGGCTTACCCGCCCTTCATTGCGGTACAAAGCCTGGCCGACCTCAATCGTGTGATCGAGCAGGCGCAGGGGCGACCGGTGATGCTCGATTTCTACGCCGACTGGTGCGTATCGTGCAAAGAGATGGAGCGCTTTACTTTTTCCGACCCCGCCGTGGCGCAACGCATGTCTCAGATGGTGCTGGTGCAGGCCGACGTGACCGCCAATAACGACGAGCACCGCGAGCTGCTCAAGCGCTTTCGCCTGTTCGGCCCCCCGGGCATCATCTTCTTCGATGGCGAAGGGCGTGAGCAAACGCAAACCCGCGTGGTGGGGTTCCAGAACGCCGAACGTTTTGGCGCCGTGCTGGATCAGGTGCTGGCGCGCGGATAAGCCGGCGGATGGCTTGCGCGCCCTGGTGGCTGCGTATATTGTCGGGGCATAGTGCAACTTTCCAACCCGTGCTTATGTCTTCGTCGCATTCCCTGCCTGGTCAGGCCCTGTTGGCCAACGCCGGCCTGAATCGTGTTACCGCCTTCACCGAAGCCGAGCGAGAGCGTCATGGCTTGCTCGGTTTGCTCCCCGAAAAAGTAGAAACTGAAGACGAGCGCCTGGCGCGCGTGATGCAACAGCTCGATCAACAAAAAACCGATCTCGATGCCTACGAATTTTTGTCGAGCCTGCACGATCTCGACGAAACGCTCTACTTCAAAACCCTGATGTCCGACCCAGCGCGCTGCATTCCGCTGGTGTATACGCCCACCGTGGGTGAGGCCTGTCAAAGGTTCGACCATATCTTCCGACGTCCGCGGGGCTTGTATCTGGCCATCAATCGCCAGCATCAGCTCGAGCAGATGTTGCGCAATTGGCCTGAGCAAGATGTTCGCTTTATTGTGGTTACCGATGGCGAGCGCATCCTGGGCCTGGGCGATCAGGGCATAGGCGGTATGGGGATTCCCATTGGCAAGCTGGCGCTCTACACCGCCTGTGCC
>JAJUJN010000119.1 GCA_029265335.1 Alcaligenaceae bacterium | reverse complement strand
TCGCGATTGAAACAGCGTGTCGTGTTCATAAATGGGCTCCTGTAGAGCGATCGCAACGCGGGTAGGGGCGTGGCTCGAGGGTCGGCCAGCTACCGGCCGAGCTCGATGAGCTGGGCAGGACCGCGTTGTGAGGAAACGGATTGGGGGCTAGGAGCTCGGTAGAGCCAGTGGGTTGGCAGCCGGGCCGGCTGCCATCAGCTCACCGAGCGAAGGCAAGCCAGGCCAGGTTCTTGCCGTTAGGCTGCCCATGATGGCGGCAAAGGAAGAATCCAGGCATGGTGTCGTGAAACGAAGAATGAAACGAATAACGCCGCAGCAACGCTGCGGCGCTTTGACTTGGCCGCACTTAGGCCATCTGTAGAGTCATCTTACCCGAACCGCCGGGAAGTTCAACCCCGGGTTTGTGCCGAGTTTTGTGCGCACGCCCAGGTTTGTTCGGCAATCATCTGTTCTTCGTCGGTGGGCACTACCAGCACAGCAACCGCACTTTTCTCGGTGGAAATGCAGGGGGCATGCGCTTCGTTCGCCAGCGGGTCGAGCTCCACCCCAAGCCAGGCGAGATGGTCGCAGATGCGCTGGCGTGCCCACGGTCGGTTCTCACCGATGCCGGCGGTGAACACCAGGGCATCCAGGCCGCCCAGAGGCACACAGAGGCTGGCCAGGCATTCGGCGGTGCGATAGGCAAACAGCTCGAGCGCCAAGCGCGCGCTGGGCTGATCGCTGGCTTCGAGGTCGCGAATATCGGCGCTAATGCCAGATACTCCCAGCAAACCGGATTGCTGGTAGAGCAAGGTTTGAATGCGGTCGTGACTCCAGCCCTGCTCCAGCAGCCACAGCACCACCCCGGCGTCGAGCCTGCCCGGCCGAGTGCCCATGGGCAAGCCGTCGAGCGCGGTAAAGCCCATGGTGCTCTCCACACTGCGACCCTCGCGCAGGGCGCAAGCCGATGCTCCCGAGCCGAGGTGGGCCGCGATCACTCGAGGGTACTGACCGGGGTAATGACGGGCCAGGTGCCGGGCAATATAGGCATACGACAACCCGTGAAAGCCATAACGACGCACGCCGTCGGTGTAGAAGGTTTCGGGCAGGGCAAAGCGCTCCACCTCGGGTGCATGCCCACGATGGAAGGCGGTGTCGAAGCAGGCCACTTGCGGTAGTTGCGGCCAGCGATCAGCGATGGCCTGCACCGGCAGCAGATTGTTTTTTTGATGCAGCGGCGCCAGTGGCGCCAAGGCCATGAGATCGTTGAACACCTCAGGCGTGAACTGCACCGCTTCGGCATAGTGCGGCCCACCGTGCACGATGCGATGCCCCACCGCCACCGGCGGTGACGACAATTCGCGATCGAGCCAGTGTGAAAGCAACTCCTGAGCTTGCGCCAGGTTGCCTACCTCCGTACGCTCAAGGGCGTGGTCGGCCATCACCCTGCCGTCGGCCTGCACCACCTGGAAATGAGGCCTGTCGGTGCCTATGCCGTCGATCTTGCCACGCACGCGGCGCTCGGGCGCTCCCTGGGCGGTGGAAAACACCTGAAACTTGAGACTGGAACTGCCGGCGTTGATCACCCAGAGCGGGTTGGCGATAGAGCTCATGCCATCTCCTTGGGCGGCAGGCTCTCGAGATAGCGCGACAGCAAAATGGCAACGGCGCACGAGGTGAGCCGCGCTTGCAGGGTATCGGCACGGCTGGTAAGAATGATGGGCACGCGGGCACCCACTACCACACCGGCCGCCGCCGCCTGCGCCAGAAAGCTGAGGTTTTTGGCCAGCATATTGCCCGCTTCCAGGTCGGGTACCATCAACACCTGGGCGCGCCCAGCCACCGGCGACACAATCCCCTTCATGCGGGCGGCGTCCACACTGATCGCGTTGTCGAGCGCCAGCGGGCCGTCAAGAATGCCGCCGGCAATCTGCCCACGATCGGCCATCTTGCAAAGTGCCGCCGCGTCGATGGTGCTGGGCAGTTTGGCGGTAACCTGCTCCACCGCCGACAGAATGGCCACTCGTGGCTCGCCCAGCCCCAACGCATGGTGCAATTCAATGGCATTGCGAACGATATCGGCCTTGCAGGCCAGGTTGGGTTCGATGTTGATCGCGGCATCGGTGATAAAGAGCAAGTCTTCGTGCCCGGGCACGTCCATGAGGTAAACGTGGCTGAACTTGCGATCGGTGCGCAAGCCACCCTGATAGGCCACCACCGCATGCAGCAACTCGTCGGTGTGCAGGCTGCCCTTCATGAGCAGGCTGGCGCGCCCCTGCTGCACTTCGGCCACGGCCTGATCCGCCGAGGCATGACTATGCGGGGTATCCACTACTCGCACATCGCTGAGGTCGATCTGGCAGCTCTCGGCAACCCGCAGGATACGGCGCGAAGGCCCCACCAGCACCGGCTCGAACAAACCGCGTTCACGGGCGGCCATGGCGGCTTCGAGCGACGTGTCGTCGCAGGGGTGAGCCACCGCACAGACCGGCAAGGGCGACGAGCCCTGGGCTTGTTGAATGAAGGCCTCGAAACGAGGCGACGACTTGACAGAGGTAGACACGCTGAAACATCCCAGGCAGCTGAAAATATGCCGAGCTGGGGCGCTGCCGATCACGACAGGCGCCCACAGCCGCGAAACTGCCCGCAGTGTACGCTACCGAATCACGCGCTCCACATGAATGCCCCGACAATCCATTTCGTAGTCGAGGCAGGCCACTGGCGGTCGATTGAAGTGCCAGGTGAGCCCGCCCCGCATGGCACCCCGCTTCACGATTTCGTCGCCAATCAGATGATGGATGTCGAATACCGTATAGAGTTGAGTGGCGGTGACATCCGCCCAAGTAAAACCAAGGGCGGCCAGGCGGCGCTCCATTTCGCCCAACACCCACTGCGCCTTCTCGCGCAGGCCATCGGGCGAGGTGTCGCCCAAGCGGATGGTGTGGTCTTGGTAGTCGCCCTTGCCTTCCGGCGCCTCGCCCGAGCCTGCCACCAGGAACGACGGCAAGGCGTTGGCGTCTTCCACCGTATAGGTAAACGCATGGAACGACGGTTCGCCTGGGGGGTCGAGTTCGGGGCATACGTTGGCACGCGACACCGGGTTATCGCTGCTGTCGGGCGTCATGATGCCCCAACGGTTGAGGGTGCCGATGTAGATTTCGTTGAAGGCCCGAAAACCTTCTTCGGTGAAGGGTTCGGGCGAACGCAGCTCGCAGGCGCAAAAGGCGGTGAGTGGCCGCCCGGCCGCTTCGAGCGTTTCGCGGATGCGGTCGAAGCCTTCACGCAACGGCACCGGGCTCATGAAGCGCACGCGTTCGAGGCGATGACCAGCATCGGCCACCACGCCTGCAGAATATTGCCGAACGCCGGGAATGTAGCGATAGTTGCCGGCCTTCATGGCACGCAGATCAGACATGGATAACCTCCTTGGATGCGGATAACCGCAAGGGGATGATGCGAAAACCAGCTGCCGGGCGCCTCAACGCCCGCCGCACGGCTCCGCGGAAAACCAATTTCGAGACGGGCCGCAGCCAGCCTCAGCTAGTGCTCGGTCGTTGACTCCACCACCTCGGCCGCGGCTTCGCTCAACTCACCCAGATAGGCCGCGCGCACCGCGGGGTCGCGCATGAGATCGACTCCTGGCCCTTGCTGCACGATGCGGCCCTGATCCATCACGTAGGCCACATCGGCCAACTCGAGCGCAGTGATGACGTCTTGCTCCACGACCAGCAGCGACAAGCCCTCTTTGCGGTTGAGCACCTGCAAGGCTTCGGCGAGCTGCTCGACCAACAATGGTGAGAGCCCGAGCGATAATTCGTCGATCATGAGCAAGGTAGGCTTGCTCATCAGGCCACGGCCGATGGCGCACATCTGCTGTTCGCCGCCCGACAGGGTGCCGGCGGCCTGAGTGCGTCGCTCTTTCAGCTTGGGAAAGGTGCTGTACACCCGCTCGAGATCGTCGTGGAGCTCTTGGTGTTTGGCATGACGCGTGTAGGCGCCCATGAGTAGGTTGTCTTCGACGCTCATCGCGCCGAACAGACGGCGACCTTCGGGCACATGGGCAATGCCATGGCCCAGCAGTTGCGCTGGCGTTTGGCCCTGCACCTCTTCGCCCTGCCAATGTACGGTGCCTGCCGTGGGCCGGATGAGCCCCGAAAGCGTGCGCATGAGGGTGGACTTGCCCGCGCCGTTCGAGCCAATGAGCGCCGTGATATGCCCGCTTTGCAGCGACATATCCACACCCCACAGCACATTGATTTCGCCATAACCGGCCTGAAGCCCGCTGACCTGGAGCAGCGGCGAGGTGGAGTTTGTCGTTGTCATGCCACCTCCGTGTGCATGCGCACGTATTTTTGGCCCAGATAGGCTTCCATCACGAGGGGATCGCGCACCACTTCGTCGGGCGTGCCGTCGGCGATCAATTTGCCGTTGTGCAACACCACGACACGGCCACAAATGCCCAGCACCACTTTCATGAGGTGCTCGATGAGCACGATGGTGACGCCGCGCGCCGCGATCTTGCGGATGGTTTCCATCGCCAGTTCGATCTCGGCGGTGTTGAGGCCAGCGTTGACCTCATCGAGAAACAACAACCGGGGTTGCATGGCCAGAGCCTTGGCCAGTTCCAGGCGTTTGCGCATGGCCAGGGTGAGGCTGGCAGCAGGCTGATGAGCCACGGCGTCGAGCCCCACAAAACTGATGTGCTCGCGCGCCACTTCGCGGCCTTGGGCCGGCCCCATACCGCCTTGCGAGAACACCGCAGCCGCGGCTACGTTGTCGAGTACGCTCAACTCGGGAAAGGGCTGCACCACTTGAAAGGTACGGGCAATACCAATGCGCGCGGTTCGGTAGGGCTTGAGCCGCGTGATATCGCCGCCCTGGTAGATCACCTTGCCGGCGCTCGCTCCATGCACGCCGGTGATCACGTTGACCAGTGTGGTTTTGCCCGCCCCGTTGGGCCCGATGAGCCCCAGCACCTCGCCCGACCCCACTTTGAATGAAACGTCGGAGAGTGCCTGCAGGCCGCCGAAGCGCCGACCCACCCCCTGTAGCTCGAGCACGGTTTGCGCGTGATCAACCGCCATGATGCACTCCGTATTGTCGACGCAGCCGGCGCGATACCGACATGAGGCCATTGGGCAGGAAAAGCAGCAGCACCACGACCAGCAGCCCCAGCACAGCCGCGTGGATTTCGAGGAAGTTGCGCCACACCAGTTCTTCGATGCCAAGGAACACCAGAGCGCCCAGCACCGCGCCAGCCACCGACCCCAGCCCGCCGAGCAGCGCCATAACGATGGGCTTGACCGAGAAGAGGATGTCGAAGACATCGGGGGGCTCGATGTAGTTCACCCAGGCCGCGTAGATGGCGCCGGCCATGGCCACAAAAATGCCCGAGGCGGCAAAGGCCAGGCTTTTGTAGAGCGTGCCGTTGACCCCGATCATGTCGGCTGCCGCCTCGTTTTGTCGAATGCAGTTAAGGCCAAAACCCAGGCGTGAACGCTCGATGGCGTAAACCACCACCACGGTGAGAATCAGCAAGCCCAGCATGGCCCAGAAGAAGAAAGAGGCGAAAGCCATGATGCCGCCTCCCGAGCCCGCCACCATGGGCACGTTCAGGCCCATGCCACCCCCGGTGAGATCGGTGGACGAGTTGGCGAGCTCGCGCAACACCTCGCCTACCGCCAGACTGGCAATGGCGAAGTAATGCCCACGCAGGCGCAACAGCACCACGCCCAGGGCCATGGCGCCCACAAAGGCGATGAGCCCGGCCGCCGCCATGCCGACCCAGAGCGTGTGGCCCATGGAAATGAGAATGCCGCCGGTGTAGGCTCCCAGGCCGAAGAAGGCCGCCGTGGCAAACGAGGGATAACCGGCGAAGCCTCCGATGACTGTCCAGGACACCGCCATGACAGCGTACATGGCGGCCATGGTGCCGATACGCAGCACGTAAGCGCTGTCGGCCAGGGGCAGCAAAGCCGCAATGAGCAGCAACACCAGCAGGATGACGAAGGTGATCGGCTTCATTCAAAACCCCGCTTGCCCAGAAGCCCTTGCGGGCGGAAGATGAGAAACAAGATGAGCAAGGCAAACGACAGCGTGGTGCCGTGCTCCGGGCCAAACACCAGGGCGCCAAAGCTCTCTACGACACCCAGAAAGATGCCTCCCGCCACCGCCCCAGGCACGCTGCCCAGGCCGCCCAGCACGCACACCACAAAGGCCTTGCCCAGATACGCGGTGGAGGCGATGGGCGAAATGGGAAAAATCATGGCCAGCAACACGCCAGCGCAACCCGCCATGGCTGCGCCCAGCCCGAATGCCGTAGCGTAGGTGGCATTCACGTTCACACCCATGAGCCGCGCCGCGTCGCGATCGAGTCGCACCGCAATGATGCCCCGCCCCACACGGGAGCGTCGCAAAATGATGTAGAGCACATAGGTGAGAACCAGCGCCAGCACCATGGCCAACACCCGATCCCAGGGCAACACCAGCGGCCCCACCAGCAACACCCCCAGCGGCGGGTCGAGAATGAGCTTGCGGAAGTCGGCGGTGAAAGCCACCAACATGCCGTTGTTGAGAATGAGGTCGAGCCCGAAGGTGAGCGTGAGGG
>JAJUJN010000477.1 GCA_029265335.1 Alcaligenaceae bacterium | reverse complement strand
CGCAGGATTGCAAGTCGCCGAACGGATCGTATGCATCTTCTTACTTTAGTGGGCTCAAGCAGCTTGTCAGTTAGCCCAACACAAGTTGCCTACGCCCCCACGGCGCCACGCAGTGCCATGGGGGCTTTGGCTTTACTTCAACCAGGGCTGAGGCTTGGTCAAGGCTTCGACGCACAGCACGGCATCGAGCTGTTCTTTGGGCATCAGTTTCTTTTCCAGCACCAGTTCATACACGCCGCGCCCGGTGCGATCGGCTTCGAGCGCGATCTTGGTGGCGTTGCGATAGCCGATGTAAGGGTTCAGCGCGGTGACGATGCCAATGGATTGTTCCACCATGGTGTGGAGGCGCTCGCGGTTGGCGGTGATGCCGCGCACGCAGTGCATTTCGAGGGTGCGACAGGCGGCCGTGAGGTGCTCGATGGATTGCGACAGGCTATAGAAAATGATGGGCTCGAAGGCGTTGAGTTGCAACTGCCCACCTTCCGCCGCCATGGTGATGGTGACATCGTTGCCGATCACTTCGAAAGCCACCTGGTTCACCACTTCGGGGATCACCGGGTTGACCTTGCCGGGCATGATAGAAGAACCCGCCTGGCGCGCGGGCAGGTCGATCTCGTTGAAGCCCGCACGCGGCCCCGAAGACAACAGGCGCAAGTCGTTACAGGTTTTGGAGAGCTTCACCGCCACGCGCTTCAGCACGCCTGAAAGCTGTACGAAATCACCACAGTCTTGCGTGGCTTCCACCAGATCGGATGCGGTATGAAGCTCCAGGCCGGTAAGGGCAGAGAGCTTTTCGCATACCTTGGCGGCGTAGTCGGGGTGTGAGGCGATGCCGGTGCCAATGGCGGTGGCTCCCAGGCTGATTTCACGCAGTAGTTGCATCGCCCTTTCAAGCCGGGCTTCGTCTTCTTCGAGCATCAAGGCGTAGGTGCCGAATTCCTGGCCGAGCGTCATGGGCACGGCATCCTGCAGCTGGGTGCGGCCGATTTTCAGCACGTCGGCAAACTCTTTGGCCTTGTCGGCAAAGGCCTCCCGCAGTTTGGCCATGGCCTCCATGAGACGTTCGATACCCACCCAGGCGGCCAGCTTCATCGCCGTGGGGTAAACGTCGTTGGTGGACTGGCTGCAATTGACGTGCTCGTTGGGGTGCAAGTGCTCGTAGGCGCCCCGCGGATGGCCAAGAATTTCGAGCGCCCGGTTGGCGATCACTTCGTTGGCGTTCATATTGGTGGAGGTGCCAGCTCCACCCTGAATGAGATCCACCACAAATTGATCGTGCAGGGCGCCCTGCCGTATTTCGCGGCAGGCCGCCACGATGGCGTCACCCAAAGTACGGTCGAGCACACCCAGCTCCATATTGGCTTGTGCAGCCGCCTCTTTGATGGTGGCCAGCGCCACGATGAGATCGGGCTTGGAAGACACGCACTGCCCGGAGATCGGAAAGTTCTCGACTGCCCGCAGAGTGTGCACTCCGTAATAGGCGTCGTGGGGAACCTCACGTTCGCCAATGAGATCGTGTTCGAGCCGGGTATGCATGGGCTCAGGCGCTGCTGCGGGAGAGGACATCATTACTGCCTTTAAGAAATTTCGAATAGAGGTAGGCTCCGGCGCGACGGCGAAGGCAACCCATACTATTTACACGTAAACCCTCTATTGTATTCCCTCTAGCGACAGCTATGAGTAAAAAATCTGCAGCAAGGTGATAAACAGGCTTGGGCAAGCGTGAAAACTCAGCTGCGAACCCCTCTCTGCAAGGCGGTGATGGTTCGTGGTCAACACCGTGGTCGCGTGGG
>JAJUJN010000428.1 GCA_029265335.1 Alcaligenaceae bacterium | reverse complement strand
TGTGGCGCGATCCACCCAGGTATTCCACAAGCCTGACAAAACCCAGGGCGCACCAACGACCCGGGCGAAGGCCCACAAGACGTTCCGCCCAGTATCCCAACAGGGTTAGACGAACGTCCAGGCAGGAATCAAACACCGCTGCCCGCGTAACCACGGCCCCCGGAAACTCGCCTTCTGCGCCACCTCTTCGGCGCGGGCGTTGTTGGTGGTGTAGGTGAGCTTTGCCGACTTCGCAAAGTGCGGCACCAACGCCCACTGCCCTACCACCAACTCAAGCACTCCTTGCGAATTCACCCGCACAAATGGCCCTGGCGCCCGAGGAAAAACCTCGCCGCCCAGCCACCCCGTGGCGCTGCGGCTGAGCTGCCAATACCGTTCGATGTCGGCTTCGGCGGGGGAAACGTATCGATTGCACATGAGCTGATCATAAGGTGTTTCAAGAAACCGAGTACCAGCCATTTAATAACTGTTGGTTATGTTCATATCATTTATCCATCGTTCCATTTATAAAACTCACTCCCTAGAATCGATGGTCATCCACCCTCTTTTTATGCGTCGATATTCATGAGCCGTCTTACCATTCATTCCGTCGAAACCGCCCCTGAAGAAGCTCGCGAGCGGGTAGCCAATGCCGAGAAAGCCAACGGCTTTCTGCCCAACCTCATTGGCGTGCTGGCCAATGCGCCAACTGCGCTTGAAACCTATCAAGTGGTGGGCGGCATCAATGCCCGCACCGGTCTCACTCCCGAAGAACGTGAGGTGGTGCAGATCACCGCTGCCACGCTCAATGGCTGCGCCTTCTGCGTGGCCGGCCATACCGCTTTGTCGCGCAAGAAATTGCGCATGCCCGAGCCCGTGATCGAGGCCCTGCGCGAAACCCGCGCGCTCGAAGACACCAAGCTCAATGCCTTGGCTCAGTTCACGATCGCCGTGATAAAGAACAAAGGCAATGTAGACAACGCCACCTTCCAAGCCTTCCGCGATGCCGGTTACACCGACGCCAACGCGCTGGAAACCGTGCTGGGAGTGAGCCTGGCCACGCTATGCAACTATGCCAACAACCTGGCGCACACGCCGATCAACCAAGAGCTCTTGCCGCACGCCTGAAGCCATACAGCTGTTCCCTTCATTGCCGAGATTTTCATGATTGACTTTGCCCAACGACTCCAGACGATCCAGGATCATGCACGCGCCCAGCTGGCGCCCCAGGCCGCTGTGATCGACCAGGAAGGGGTGTACCCCGACGCCTATCTGGCGGAGCTGGGCGAGCTCGGCGGGTTCGGCGCCGCCGTGCCGCAGGCCGCTGGCGGCCTGGGCCTGACCATGGCCGAACAAGTGCAGATCAATGCGGCAGTGGCCGAGCATTGCGGCTCTACCGGCTTCCTGGTCTGGTGCCAGGCCACCTGCGCCTGGTATCTCAGCCACGCCGCCAATGCGTCGGTGCGCGAAGCGTTTCTGCCCGCCGTCGCGCGCGGCACGCTGCGCGCCGGCACCGGTATGTCGAATACCGTGAAACATTTGGCGGGAATCGAGAAGATCAATCTGCGCGCCCGTCGTGAGGGCAACGGCTACGTGATCAACGGCGTGCTGCCGTGGGTATCGAACCTGGGCGACGACCACCTGGCGATTGTGGCAGCGCATGTTGAGGGCGGCGGCTACGTAATGTTCGCCGCGCCTTGCCAGCACGAAGGCCTGGCCCTGCACCCCTGCCCAGAATTTTCGGGTATGGAGGGCACGCGCACGCTGCAGCTTCGCTTTCGTGCTGTGGCGGTGCCCGGTGAGCATGTGCTCGCCCACCCCGAACAGTTTCGCGCTTTCATTCAGCGCATTAAGCCGGGCTTCGTTCTGGGGCAAACCGGCATGGGTCTGGGATTGATCGAGGGCAGCTTGCGCACCATCGCGCAATGCAACACCACCCATGATCATGTCAATCAATTCCTCGACGATCAGGGCGACACCTTGCAGGCAGAGGCAGATGCTCTGGCGGTGCGAATCGAAGTGCTGGCCCGCCAAACTCTCGAGGGCAACCCGCCCATGCTCGACGTTCTCAAGGCTCGTCTGGCTACCTCGGAGCTCACCTTGCGCGCCGCGCAGTCCGAAGTCCTGCACGCCGGCGCCGCGGGCTACGTCATGCGTCACCCAGCCCAGCGCCGACTCCGTGAGGC
>JAJUJN010000146.1 GCA_029265335.1 Alcaligenaceae bacterium | reverse complement strand
TGCGGCCATTGGCGGGCAGTATGCACAACATTCAGTATTCGCACCTGCATTTCCACAATGTCATATACGACCATATAGCTGCTGTGGACGACCAGCTCAAAGGTGTCCGGCACCCTCCCGCCCCGGCCCATTCTTGGGAAACCCAGGAGCACTGCTGGGCACCTCGATCATCCCCCGATTTCGAGGGCATGCCGGCGTGACGAAGCCGATGTGGCGCTCACGCCCGCGATACGGACGGATTTCTGCCTATTAGCTGTACTTGATCCGCCTCGCGAGCAAGCTCAATGTGGATATCGAGCAGGCTTGCTGGAAGAAAATGGAAAAGAATGCACAGAAGTATCCCGCAGCGCGAGTGAGGGGCAGCGCCAGGAAATATTCCGAGTATCAAAACGACACGAGCCTTGATTCTGAGGGCTGAGCGCACAGCGCAAAATTTCTTAGTGTTCTCCCGTCTAGTGTCTTGCTGCAGGAAGCGCTACCCTTCGTCGTGCAAGGTTACACAGACACAACAATTTCTCCTCGGAGGACACACATGTCAGTCTCCAAAGCAACACTCGGCCTGACGGCCGTGGCCATGGCTGCGCTCGCAGGCACCGCCGGTGCCGCCACCAAACTCACGCTCAGCCACTATTTGCCGCCCGTGCACGGCATCCACACCGATTTCATCGGGCCGTGGGCCGAGCAGGTCACCGAGTGCACCAACGGCGAGGTCACCTTCGAGATTCATCCGGGGGGCAGCCCGCTGGGTAACGTGGCCCGGCAGCAGGAGCAGGTGCTGGCTGGCGTGGTAGATATCGCCCACGGTCTGCATGGCATTCCGCGTGGGCGCTTTCAGCGCACGTCGCTGATCGACCTGCCCTTCCTGACCGACGACGCAGGCGCGGGCACCTACGCGCTGTGGGAAATTTTCCCCGAATATCTGTCCGACGAATACAAAGGTTTGAAGGTGCTGGCTCTGCACACGCACAACGGGGGGCTGGTCCACACGCGCGATCGCAAGGTAGAAACCATGAAAGACATGGAAGGCTTGCGCATCCGCACACCCAGCCCCGCCATTTCCGAGATGCTCACCTTCCTGGGCGCCACGCCTCAAGGTCTGCCGCCCGGCCAGGTTTACGAAAGTCTGCAGCGTGGCGTGATCGACGGCACGGTATTCCCATGGGATCCAGTGGCCTCTTTCGGGCTCAACGAGGTGCTCAACTACCACCTCGACACCGGCGCCTACACGGTGTCGTTCTTCTTCGTCATGAACGAGAACTCCTACAACAAGCTCACTGCCGAGCAGCAAGCCTGCATCGATGATGCTTCCGGCGACAACCTGGTGGTGAAGTTCGGCGATTGGTGGGACAGCTGGGATGAGCCCGGTCGCACGCAGGCCATGGAGGCAGGTCACGAAATCACGGTGCTGTCGCCAGAAGAGCGTGAGCGCTGGCGCGAGGCCCTCAACCCCATGATCGAAAAATATCTCGACGGGGTAGAGGCCGAGGGAGTTGATAATGCCCGCGAGATCTACGAGCAGCTGCAGCTGAAAATTGCCGAATACAACGAAAAGCAAGGCAATTGATGTAGCACCCAGAGGGCCCGCCGCCTGACGGGGGCGGGCCCTCTTGTTGTCGGTCGTTTCGTGCGTCTCCCGGATCCCCCTGTATGAAGTCATTGCTCCGTTGGTTGCACTTTTTGGTTTCAGGGTTAGCGGCCCTGGGAGTCTTTGCGTTTGCGATGGGCGCCATAGTCACCGTGGCCGATATTCTGGGCCGCCCGCTCGGGCTGGCGGTGATCGGGGTGGTGGATCTGGTGCAATTGGCGGTCATGATGGGCGCGTGGTTTGTCATTCCCTACGCCTTTCTCACCGGGGCCCACGTTGGGGTCGACCTGGTGGTGAATGCCATGCCGCAAGGCCTGGCACGACTGGCACGCGGCATCTCAGCGTTGGTTGCTGTAGTACTGCTGGCGCTCATGCTGTGGTATTGCTACGCCGCGTTCCAGATGCAAATGCTGTTTGGCGATAAGTCGCAACAGCTGGGTATTCCCATTATGTGGTATTGGCTGCCCCTGCTGGCAGGGCTGCTGGTGTCCATTCTCGCGGCTCTGGCCACTGTCATTGTGGCCATCAAACCGGAAACCGCACCATGACTTCTGCTGTGCTCGGCGCGCTGGGCTTTTTGGCCACCCTGGTTCTGATTGCTTTTGGCATGCCCGTGGCCATCGCCATGTCCGTGGTTGGCGTGGTGGGCTTCTGGTGGCTCAAAGGCTGGATAGGCGCGGCCTATATCCTGGGCAGTACGCCATTCGAATCGGTATTTCCCTACTCGTTCAGCGTTATCCCACTATTCGTGCTCATGGGCGTGTTCGCGTCGCGCGCCGGCCTGTCCAAATCTCTGTTCGAGATGATCAACGGTTTCTGCGGCCATATGCGGGGTGGCCTGGCGGTGACTGCGGTTGGCGCAAGCGCCTTGTTCGGGGCCATTTGCGGCTCCTCGCTGGCCACTGTCGCCACCATCGGGCGCGTGGCATTGCCCGAGATGAAACGGCACGGCTACAACGATTCTCTCTCGGCGGCTTCAGTCGCGGCGGGTGGCACTCTGGGAGTTTTGATACCGCCATCCATCCTGCTGGTGATCTACGGCCTGCTGACCCAAACCTCCATCGGCCAGCTCTTCATCGCCGCGTTGATTCCCGGCGCTCTGGCTACCCTGCTCTACGCCTTGGCCGTGGTAATACGCGTGCGCATCAACCCAGAGTTGGCGCCCACGGTGCCCAGAACACCCTGGCGGCAGAGGCTCACGTTACTGGGCAAGGTTTGGAAGGTGCTGGCGCTCTTCGCCGTTGTCATCGGTGGTATCTACCTGGGCTGGTTCTCGCCCACCGAAGCGGCCGCTGTGGGTGCAGTGGGTGCTTTCGTACTTGCCTTGTTCTCAGGTGCCGTGAACCGCTCCATGCTCAAGGAGTCGGTGGCCGAAACGGCTGCACTCACCGGCATGATCTTCTTTATTCTGATCGGTGCCGGGCTTTTCAATTACTTTCTGGAATCCACCGGCCTCCCTCGCTTGCTGATCGACCTGGCCGAAAACTCCGCCCTGGGCCCGCTCGCGATTCTGATCATTATTCTGGTGTTTTATATTGTGCTGGGCTGCTTCATGGATTCCATGTCGATGATCCTGCTCACGGTCCCCTTACTGGCGCCCGTGGCCATTGGGCTCGACTTCAACATGGTGTGGTTCGGCATTCTGGTGGTGACGGTTGCCGAGATCGGTCTTATCACCCCACCCATCGGCATGAATCTGTTTGTGGTGCAAGCCACAGCACCAGGTCTCACGCAATCTACGGTGGTGCGCGGCATCCTGCCTTTTATCCTGGCAGACGTGGTACGTATCGTGCTGCTGGTGGCCTTTCCGTTCCTGGTGCTGTGGCTGCCAATGAAAATGATCTGATCACACAATCTGATCTCATCACTCATGCGCAACGGTGATGTGGCTTTGTCGGTGGCGCCATAGCGTGGCTGGGTAATAGCCCGCCCAATCGCTCACGATCCGCAAAAACGGCAAATCGGCCCAGATGCCGTGGTCGGCTAAATACTCCATGGTGAGCGAGCCGTCTTCGCTGTATTGCTGAAGTATCGCGTCGCTCATGCCATCGAACTCGGTGGGCGGCACGCCCATGCGTGCGCAGAGCTCGCGATTGAACGCCGGTGCTGCCTTCACCCATTTCTGGTCAATATATAAAGCCGCCCAGCCGTGGTGCATGAATACCTCACGGCCGCCCATGGCTTCTTCCATCTTGGCGCTGGAAAAATGATTGACCACATCCGACAGCCCGATGGCCGCAGGCACGCCCAACATGCGTGCGCCCGCCACCAGCAAAGAAGCCTTGGGAATGCAGAAAGCCGCACCATCCTGCACCACGGAGCTCGCCTGAAAACACCGTTGAGTGAGCTCTGCGCTGAAAGGGTCGTAGCGTATTTGGTCGCGCACGGCCAAAAACAGCCGCACCATTTGCTCACGCGGCGTACTGGCCTGGCCAACCGCTTGACGTACAAACTCTTCGACTTGCGGATGATGGTAATTGAAGTAATCGGTAGACTCCAGGTACAGAGGGCCAGGCTCGGGCCACCCGTAAGGAGTGAACTGAGGGATCAGTTGAGACATGTGGCAATTCCAGACAACGAAGACCACCAGCATAACTCGACTTGCCACCGCTGATAGCGAGGCCGTTTGTTGAGCTACGGTGACCCACGAAACCAGCGCCCTTTGGCGAGATCATGCCACCAGGCCCCGCAAGCGGGGGGCCGGCCAACTTCGCGGAAGCTCTCGGCTCAGGTCACGATCAAGATAGGTATGAGGATCAGCAGCACGCCGATGACCAGGAGCAACCCCAGCACCACCCGCAGCGCAAAAGCGGTGACCTTGAAAAAGGCGACAATGGCGAGAATGACAAGCACTGCTCCAATGATCGCGAGCATCACAAGCCTCCTGCAGCTTATAGTGAAGCTGCACAGTAGCCAGCCCCGTTGGGCGGCGTCAAGTCTGCTTGCCCACGGTCGCTTCGCCTGAACATGCCCATTTCTCTACGCCGTAATATGAGTTGGCCTCGCTTCGTGGGGTTCAGCTTGCTGTTCGTGGCTCTCAGCGCGGCGGTTCCCTACTTCATTCACCGTCAACTGGGTGGCGAATGGCCCACGCTCGACGGTCGTCTGGCAGCCCCCTCTTTTTTGCTGGCGTGCCTCGCCCTGCTCCTGATGTACTTTCTGGCTGACGCCACGCGATTGTGGTTTGTCTTGCGCGCCTTGGGCTATCGAGTTCCGCTCCTGCAAATGGGTCCGCTGGTGTTTCTCAACATTCTCGTCTCAAACATCACTCCCCTTGCGTCGGGGGGCGGTTTCGCCCAGATCTGGTATTTGCACCGATTCGGCGTACCGGTCGGGGCCGCCACCGCCGCCACCACGCTGCGCACCCTCCTGGCAAGCCTGGGCATATTCATTCCTGCCATGCTGTTGCTCTGGTTCTCACCAGGCTTGGCCGGCCGTACCCTGCACGAGGGGTGGGCCTTTACCCTGGGCTTGCTGGCGCTGGCATACCTGAGCTTTTTCGCCCTTGTGCTGTGGCGCTTGCGCTGGCTGTTGATGGCAGTGCACGCGGTACTCTTCGGCCTTGCTCGTCGTCAATGGCTGTCGGCCGCACGCGCGCAGCGCGCCTATTACATAGCCCGACGCGAAATGGTCCGATTCACCGTAGCATTGCGGGTCTTCGCCCAACGGCGCGGGCCAGACGTCTGGCTGGCGGTAGTTGCCACGTCAGTCTTCTTGCTGGCATTGTTCAGCTTTCCTGCTCTGCTCTTGTGGGGGCTGGGCTACCACCCGCACTATCCAACCACATTGGGGTTGAGCACCATTACTACTTTTGTCATGTACTTTGCTCCCACGCCTGGCGCCTCAGGCGTGGCCGAAGGTTTGTTCGGGCTGCTCTTTGCGTCACAGCTGGCGCGCGCCGATCTGGTGCTGCTCGTCGTGTCGTGGCGATTCCTCACCATCCATCTTCCCATGCTGCTGGGTGTTCCCGTCTTGTTTTACGCCCTGGCACGGAGAGCAAAGCATGTCGCGTGATCAACGCTTGTCGCGCCTCGTGCAATCTGTCAGCGTCGTGCTGGTGATCGCGCTGCTGGGCTACAAGCTCTATCTGAATTTCATCGAACGCGACTTTCAGGCGGTCCATGCCCATCAGGTGGCGCGCAT
>JAJUJN010000087.1 GCA_029265335.1 Alcaligenaceae bacterium | reverse complement strand
GCCGGCCGCATTGCCGGTCTTGAAGTGCTCCGCATCATCAACGAGCCGACGGCTGCCGCGCTCGCCTACGGCCTGGACAAGACCGAAGGCAAGACGATTGCGGTTTACGACCTTGGCGGCGGCACCTTCGATATTTCCATTCTGCGCCTCACGAAGGGCGTGTTCGAAGTGGTGGCCACCGGTGGCGACACGGCCTTGGGTGGCGACGATTTCGATGAGCTCCTGGTGTCATGGTTCAAGCAAGAGCGGCAGTTAGCCGACCTCTCGCCCGTAGCCGAACGCACGCTGTTGGTGAGTGCCCGGGAGGCGCGCGAGGCGTTGACCAGTGCCGATCGTGAGGTGCAAATGCGCGCCACCATCAACGGTGAGGAGCACGCTGTCACGCTCACGCATGAGCGTTTTGCTGAATTGGTCGAGCCCCTGGTGCGCCGCACCTTGCAAACCGCGCGCCGCGCCTTGCGCGATGCCGACTTGGCCGTGGCAGACGTGAAGGGTGTGGTGATGGTGGGTGGCGCCACCCGCATGCCGCTGATCCGTCGCGCCGTGGGCGAGTTTTTTGGCCAGGATCCTTTGGTGAACCTGGACCCCGATGAAGTGGTGGCGCTGGGCGCAGCCAAGCAGGCCGACCTGCTGGCCGGCAATGCCGCGCCCGGCGAAGACTGGTTGTTGCTCGATGTCATTCCCTTGTCGCTGGGTCTGGAAACCATGGGAGGTCTGGTCGAACGCCTGATTCCGCGCAACACCACCATTCCGGTGGCGCGGGCCCAGGAATTCACCACTTACAAAGACGGTCAAACTGCCATGGCGATTCATGTCGTGCAAGGCGAGCGCGAACTGGTGAGCGATTGCCGCTCGCTGGCGCGCTTCGAGCTGCGCGGCATTCCGCCGATGGTGGCAGGCGCCGCCCGTATCGAAGTCACCTTCCAGGTGGATGCCGATGGCATGCTGTCGGTGACCGCTCGCGAAGAAAGCACCGGTGTCCAGGCCTCGATCGCCGTCAAGCCTTCCTACGGTTTGTCCGACGACGAAGTGGCCGAGATGCTGGCCGACGGCATGCGCAGCGCCGAGGCCGACATGAAGGCACGAGCGCTGCGCGAGCAGCAGGTTGAGGCCAGGCGCTTGCGCGAGGCCGTGGAGGCTGCCCTGGCGGTAGACGCCGATCTGCTTTCGACCGATGAACTGAGCAAAATCCAAAAGGAGCTCTCGCGCCTCAGTGAATTGAGCCAATGCGGTGATTCCGAGGCGATCCGTCGGCAAATCGAAACAGTCTCTACCGAAACCGACGAGTTTGCCGCGCGACGTATGGATCGCAATATTCGTGCCGCCTTGCGCGGCCGCAACCTGGATGAATTGGCCTGATGCCTAAAATTACTGTATTGCCTCACCCCGAGATCTGTCCGGAAGGGGCCACCATCGAAGACGCGCCCAAGGGCGTGTCGGTCTGTCGCACTTTGCTCGATAACAACATCGAAATCGAGCATGCCTGTGAACTGTCGTGTGCGTGCACCACTTGCCACGTGATCGTGCGTGAAGGCTTCGATTCGCTGGAAGAGGCCACCGACGACGAAGAAGATCTGCTCGACCGTGCCTGGGGGCTCTCGTCGCAGTCGCGATTGTCGTGCCAGGCCATTCTCGAAGACGAAGATCTGGTGATCGAGATCCCGCGTTACACCATCAACCACGCTCGGGAGAACCGCTAAAGAGTCGTGGCGCATCAGCCCACCTGCTAAAGTCGAGTACAGCAGTTACCGACCTGGCAAAAACCTCCGTGCTGGCGCGCTTTTGCAGTAATGCGTTACGATTCATACATTTATTGAGTGCGACGCTTTGGCGTCGCCTGATTCGAGTTGTCTTGGCTTGATCAGGAGGAACCATGTCCACCGAACCCAGCGTGTCCAGCGACACGCAGCAGTCCGTTACTGTGCAGCGCGGCGAGGAATCGCAAATGGTGCGATCGATGTACGAGTTGATGGAGCTGGCCGATATTCGCCTCAATGGCGATCGCCCCCACGACATTCGTATTCACGATCCCAAGCGGCTGGCCGAGCGCGTGTTTGCACAGGGCAACCTGGGTTTGGGGGAGTCGTACATGGATGGCCTCTGGGATGCCAACCAGCTCGACGCCTTTTTCGACCGCTTGCTGCGCGCCCGGCTGCAAGACCGGGTAAAGCCTCTGCGGCTGGCGTTTCATGCTTTGCGCGTGCGCCTGCTCAACCTGCAGAACATGCGCCGCGCCTGGCGTGTGGGCGAAGCCCACTACGATCTGGGCAACGACTTCTACGAAGCCATGCTCGATCCGCGGCTCACCTACACCTGTGGCTATTGGTCGGGTGGTGCCACTACCCTGGCTGAGGCGCAAGAGGCCAAACTCGATCTCATTTGTCGCAAGCTCGAGCTCAAACCCGGCATGCGCATGCTGGATATCGGCTGCGGTTGGGGCAGCCTCATGGGTTTCGCGGCCGAGCACTACGGTGTGGAGTGCGTGGGTGTCACCATTTCACGCGAGCAAACCGCGCTGGCGCAAAAGCGCTACGAAGGTTTGCCCGTGGAGTTTCGCTTGCAAGACTACCGCACCCTCAACGAAACGTTCGATCGTATTGCTAGCGTGGGCATGTTCGAACACGTGGGGCGCAAGAATCATCGCACCTTCATGGAAGTGGCCAACCGTTGCCTGGCCGACGACGGCCTGTTCCTGCTGCACACCATCGGCAAGAACGTTCGCGATTCAACGCCCGACCCCTGGATCGATAAATACATCTTCCCCAACGGCGATTTGCCCTCCATCGGTCAGATCGGCGACGCCTGCGAAGACCTCTTCGTGGCCGAAGACATGCATAACTTCGGCGCCGATTACGACAAAACACTCATGGCTTGGCATGCCAACTTCGAAGCCGCCTGGCCACGCTTCGCCGACAAGCTCGGTGAGCGCTTCCACCGCATGTGGCGTTACTACCTGCTTTCGTGTGCCGGCGCCTTCCGTGCCCGCGACATCCAGCTCTGGCAATGGGTGTTGAGCAAGCAGGGTATCGTGGGCGGCTACCAGCGTCCCACTACCTCACGCGCTTAAGCGCGCCACTTTCATCGCCCACGACGCGTCCGCCTCAAGCATTCACGAGGTTGGCGCGGCGGGCGAACGCAACAAGGGGGCGAGTTTGTCTTCGGGCCAGTCCAGCAAGCGCGTGAGCACTTCTTCGGTATGTTCGCCGAGGAGGGGTGGGGCGCTGCGGTACTCCACCGGAGTGTGGGAGAACCGCATGGGGTTGGCCACAGTGGGCGTGCTTCCGCCCAGGGAGTGGGGCATTTCGCGCCAGATTTGGCGCGCTTGAACCTGTGGGTCGGCGAACACCTGATCGAGCGTATTGATGGGGCCGCATGGCACGCCCACGGCTTCGAGAGTGCTCAGCCAATGGTCGCGCGGTTGTTGTTGCATTCTCGCTTCGAGCAGGGGAATCAGTTTCTGGCGGTGGATCAGTCGTTGCGAGTTGGTGGCAAAACGCGGGTCGTCTGCCCATTCCACATGCCCAAGCGCCGCGCAATAGGCTCGAAACTGGCTATCGTTGCCCACCGCCACAATCAAATGTCCGTCGCTGGCGGCAAACACTTGATACGGCACGACATTCTGATGCGCGTTGCCGGCCCGTTGGGGTGCCTTGCCGCTGGTCATGTAGTTGAGATTCTGATTGGCCAGCATGGCCACGTGACTATCGAGCAGGGCGAGGTCGATATGTTGCCCCTGCCCACTGCGGTCGCGTTCACGCAGAGCAGCCACGATGGCCAGCGCGGCGTACATGCCAGTGAAAAGATCAGAAACGGCCACACCGGCTTTTTGTGGACCGCCGCCGGGGAGATCGTCACGCTCACCCGTGATGCTCATCAGCCCACCCATGCCCTGAATCATGAAGTCGTAACCCGGGCGGTGTGCGTAGGGGCCGGTTTGACCAAAGCCCGTGATGGAGCAATAAATCAAGCTTGGATACTCAGCCTGCAGCGTGGCGTAATCGAGACCATATTGCTTGAGGCCGCCCACCTTGAAGTTCTCGACCAGCACGTCGCAATGCCCCGCCAGCGCCCGCACAGCGGCCGCGCCGAGAGGATCGTTGAGATCCACCACCACCGACTTTTTGTTGCGGTTGGTGCTGAGAAAATACGCAGCCTCGGTGGTGGGCTCGCCATTGGCATCGGCGAGGTAGGGCGGGCCCCAGCCGCGGGTGTCGTCGCCGCTGCCGGGCCGCTCGATCTTGATGACCTCGGCACCGAGGTCGGCAAGATTCTGCGTGCACCAGGGCCCAGCCAGCACCCGTGAGAGATCGAGGACACGAATGCCGCTGAGCGGCGCCTGGCGCAGTGGATTCATGCTCAGATCGGATCCCAGTTGATGACCTCGGGCGAGCGCTCGAGTTTGAAGAAGCTGCTGCGCATGGCCGGAACGGCGGTTTCGGCGATGGCCTCGGGGGTCCAGCCTTCGCTCATATGAACCGAGCGTATGGGGCGAGGCTGGCTGAACAGCATGATTTCGTTGGCTCGCACGCCGAAGATCTGGGCCGTGACATCCTTGGCGGCGTCGCTCGCCAGATACACCACCATGGGCGCGATTTTTTCGACTTCCATGCGTTGCAGCTTTTTGACGCGGTCTTTTTCTTCAGGCGTTTCGGCCGGGATCGAGCTGGTCATGCGGCTCCAGGCGAAGGGCGCAATGCAGTTCGAACGCACGTTGTAGCGGCTCATGTCGAGCGCGATCGACTTGGACATGGCCACGATACCCAGCTTGGCCGCTGAATAGTTGGCCTGACCAAAGTTACCGATGAGGCCGGAAGTTGACGTCATGTGAATAAAGGAGCCGCTCTCCTGTTCGCGAAAATACGGCGCTGCGGCGCGGCTGACAAAGAAGCTGCCCATGAGGTGAACATCAATCACCTGGCGCCACTCTTCTTCGCTCATTTTGTGGAACATGCGGTCGCGCAGGTTGCCGGCGTTGTTCACCACGGCGTCGATGCGGCCGAAAGTGTCCATGGCGCATTGCACGATTTGCGCGCCCTTGGCGGAATCGGCCACGCTGTCGGTGTTGGCCACTGCCTCGCCGCCCGCCGCCCGAATTTCGTTGACCACCTTCTGGGCTGCCCCCTCATCGCCGCCCTGACCGTCGAGCGCCACACCGATATCGTTGACCACTACCTTAGCGCCTGCCTGCGCCAGACCCAGCGCCACGGCGCGGCCGATACCACCACCGGCGCCCGTGACTACGGCTACCTTGCCTTCCAACATTCCGCTCATATCGTGCACTCCTAATGTTCCGGATTCGGGCACCGAGGTGATGCCGCCTGAAAAACCAGGCGGCTTCCGGGCCGAATTTAATTGACAACTAAAGTATTGTGACAAGATCCCCTGATTTTGCGCAAGCTCAGGCGTGAAGTTTGTTTCAACTCGCCGATTTTTGCGCCGGCTTGTTGTGACGCTGCAGCAGTTTCATGCTTGCTCGACCCACCACCAGCGGCGTACCGGTTTTGGCCGAAAGAACCGTGCCTTCGCAAAAAGCGATGGAACGCCCGCGTCGCAGACAACGCGCTTCGATCACAACATCGCCTTCGGCTGCATCCATGAAGTGAGTGGACATTTCGATGGTGGCAACGCCTACGGTGAGCGGTGAATGCCCGCGCGCCGCGGCGCTCAGAGTGAAATCAAGTACGCTCATGAGAGTGCCGCCGTGCAGCTGACCGCGGCTGTTGGTGAGGTCGGCGCGCGCCGGCAGACGAGTACGACAGAAATCGTTTTCGAGCGTTTCGGGCACCAAACCGAGAAACGCCATGAATGGTACTTCGATACCAAAATAATCGCGCGACAAATCAGCAGACATGAATTCAGGGCGCCGGCAGAGATTCGCCGGTACAGAGTTGAACAGCCGTGATTGTAGTAGACATCCTGCGGTTGAACGCTTTCGCACGCGACAGCATTCGTTATAGTGCGGGGCGGTATCCCTCTCATTCTGCTCGTCAAGAGGCCTCTCAGATATGGCCGCGTCACAAGATCCTCAAGCCTGGGTGGGGCGCACGGAATCGGCGTTCGACACCCTGGACCCTGCACTGGTGAACCGCATTGCCGCCACTCTCGGACAAGCCGCACCTACGGCCAACGAAGCCCTGCCGCCTCTGTGGCATTGGGCGTTCTTTCAGAGTCCTTTGCCGGCGAGCGAACTGGGGGCCGACGGCCATCCCGCACGTGGTGGCTTCATGCCGCCGGCCGATGGGCGGCAGCGCATGTGGGCCGGCGGGGTGGTGGAGTTCCATCAGCCGCTGCGCGTGGCGCTGGCGGCCGAACGTCGCACCGAAATCGAGAAAGTGGAAGACAAAACCGGTCGCACGGGGGAGCTCCGCTTTGTGACCCTGCGGCACGACTATCATCAGGCTGGCGAGTTGGCCGTGCGTGAATGGCAGAACGTGGTGTACCGGGCACCCAGCCCGCCTCGCACTTCGCATCCCGAGCCAGTTCCGGAGGCGCAATGGTCGCAACATGTGGAACCCGATGCCACGCTGCTGTTTCGCTATTCGGCAGTCACTTTCAATGGGCACCGCATTCACTACGATCATGTGTATGCCACTGAGGTGGAAGGCTATGAGGGCCTGGTGGTGCATGGCCCGCTGTTGGCCACCTTGGCCATGCAGGCTTTCGGCGCTGCCAATCCGCAAGCGGTGCCGGTGCGGCTCACTTACCGAGGCCTGCGGCCGTTGGTACTTCCTCAGGCTTTTGAGGTGGCCGGCCGCTGCGTGGCCCACGATCGCGCCGAGCTTTGGGCGGCCAACGACGCCGGTATGGCGCAACAGGCCGAACTTATTTTTCGTTGAACCGCGCCAGGCTGCCGGCGTTGGCTTTCGATGAACTGCGGGCGCTGCCCGCGTTGGTCAAGGCCCGTTTGCAGCTCCCTCATTGCCAGGAGATTTTTTCATGCTTCACCACGCTTCCCCAACCACGCCCACGCGGGCGCGCTCCATGCTCTTTGTGCCCGCCAGCCGACCCGATCGTATTGCCAAAGCCCTGGCCACCGGCGCCGATCTCGTGGTGGTCGACCTCGAAGACGCTGTGGAGCCGGCCGCCAAGCCCTCGGCCCGGGAAGCCCTGGCGCAATGGTGTGCCCAGCATCGCGACGCCCGCATTCTGGTGCGTGTGAACGGCGCCGACACGGAATGGCATGAAGCGGATATCACCCATTGTGCCCATCTTGAGGCGGTGGCTGGCATCGTCTTGCCCAAGGCCGCTCAGGTTGAAGACGCCACCCGGGTAGCCGCCCACAAGCCGCTTTGGCCCATTATCGAGTCGGCAGCGGGGCTGGCCAATCTCGGTCCTTTATTGCGGGTGCCGGGGGTGGCCAGGCTGTTGTTGGGCACGCTGGACCTGGGTGTGGATCTCGGCTTGGCGCCCGAAAGCGAGGCCGCCGAGATCATGCTCAATCAGGCTCGTTTTCAGGTGTTGGTGCAAAGTCGCGCCGCGGGCCTCGAGGCGCCGCTGGACGGCACCCATCCACACATCGACGATATGGAAGGTTTGCGCCGCCATGTGAGACGCGCACGCGATATGGGATTTGCCGGCGTTGGCTGCATCCACCCACGTCAGGTCGACGTGGTGCACGCCACCATGGCTCCTGATGACGACGAAGTGCGTTGGGCGCGCGATGTGTTGGCAGCTGCCGAGGCCGCCGGTGTGGGCGCATTCAAACACGAAGGCGCCATGATCGACGCCCCGGTGTTGGCCCGGGCCAGACAGGTGCTGGCCCGAGTGGAAAGTTAGTCTTCCGGGCGCAGGTGAGGGAACAGAATCACGTCGCGAATGCTGGGTGAATCGGTGAGCAGCATCACGAGGCGATCGATGCCAATGCCACAGCCGCCGGTGGGAGGCATGCCGTATTCCAGCGCTCGAATGTAATCGGCGTCGAAGTACATCGCTTCTTCGTCGCCTGCATCCTTGGCCGCCACCTGCTGATGAAAGCGCTCAGCCTGATCTTCAGGATCGTT
>JAJUJN010000490.1 GCA_029265335.1 Alcaligenaceae bacterium | reverse complement strand
GAGTTCCTGTTCGACAGCCCCGACGCGATGGTGCGCATCGACATGAGCGAATTCATGGAAAAGCACTCGGTGGCTCGCCTGATCGGTGCGCCTCCGGGCTATGTGGGCTACGAAGAGGGCGGCTACCTCACCGAGGCGGTGCGCCGCAAACCCTACAGTGTCATTTTGCTCGATGAAGTCGAAAAGGCTCACCCGGATGTGTTCAATATTTTGCTGCAGGTGCTCGACGACGGCCGGCTCACCGATGGCCAGGGCCGCACGGTGGACTTCCGCAACACCGTCATCGTGATGACCTCCAACCTGGGTTCGCAGCATATCCAGAACATGGCAGGCCAATCGTACGAAGCGATCAAAGAGGTGGTCTGGGAAGACGTGCGCAATCACTTCCGCCCCGAGTTCCTCAACCGCATCGACGAAGTGGTGGTGTTCCACGCGCTCGATCGTCAGCACATCGCCCGCATCGCACGCATCCAGTTGCGTCGCCTGCAGGAGCGTCTGGAAGACCGCGAAATGCAGCTCGAGATTACCGACGAGGCTCTCGATCAGCTGGCGAGCGAAGGTTTCGATCCTGTGTTTGGCGCGCGACCGCTCAAGCGCACCATCCAGCAGGAGGTAGAAAACCCCATCGCCCGCATGATCCTCGAAGGCAAGTTCGGCGAGAATGACGCCATCAAGGTGGATTGGAAGAACGGCGAGTTCGAGTTCGAGCGAGCGTGAACATGACGCTGCGGCAGCTCAAGGCGTTGGCGCTTATCGGCCAGACCGGGAGCTTCACGCACGCTGCCGAGCGGCTCTTCATCACGCAATCGGCGGTCAGCGCGCTGATCCGCGAGCTCGAACAGGAAGTGGGCGAAACCCTGGTGGTGAGGGGGCGCCAGTGCCACCTCACGCCGGCGGGCGAGCGTTTGCAGGCCGCTGGCGCCAGGGCGCATCACGAACTGCATCGGGCGCTGGAAGACATCCGCGGCGATTCACCAGCGCTCGCCACGCCAGTACGTGTGGGTGTGGGGCCCTTATCGGCCGCCACCCTGCTGCCGGTGGCCATACAAGAGCTGCAATCCAGTGCTGTGCCAGTGAGGGTGGCCATCGTGGATCGTCCGGTGCGCATGTTGGGCGATCTGCTCGTGCGCGGCGAAGCCGATATGGTGGTGGGCGCACTCGATCGCGTCATGACGCAATCGAGTAAGTTCGATGTTTCGCTCTTGCTTGAAGACAGTCTGGCCGTGGTGTTTGGCGCTGGTCAGTCGCCAGTGGGTCGCGGCTCGGTAGGCTGGCAGCACCTGGCGGGCCAGGCGCTGATTCTGGTGGGTCGCTCGGGTGGGCAGTGGAACAGCCTGCTGCACGATGTACTGGCCAGCGATCACGGTCTCAAAATCGGCTTTGAAGTGCAACTGATATCCACCGCGCTGGCGCTGGTACGCGAAGGGCTGGGTATTGCCATCGTGCCGAGCTACGTTACCCAGGCTTTGCCGCCGTCCGATTTCGATGTGCGCGGCTTGGATGCCGGCGAGGCCCGTTGGCGCACCTATGTGGCCGCGCCAGCCCAGGCAAAAACCGACAATCCTGCCATTGCCGGCCTCATCGCCGCCTTCGAGCGCGCCGCCAACAATTATCAGTCGCCCGATACCACCGCCACAACGGCGCCTGCGGGGGCGCTCAAGCTTCGCTCCGCCCAGTCGTATAGGCTGGCGGCTTCGGGCACG
>JAJUJN010000354.1 GCA_029265335.1 Alcaligenaceae bacterium | reverse complement strand
CAATCTTGATTAATTAATCAATGTTGGGAGTCACCATGAGCAAAGTGGAGATTCGTCGTGTGTACGACAACCCCGAAAAAGGCCGTAACGAATATAGGGTGCTGGTCGATCGTCTCTGGCCCCGAGGCATGAAGAAATCGACGCTCGAATACGATGAATGGTGCAAGTTGCTGGCGCCATCCAGTGAGCTGAGACGCTGGTTCGGCCATCGAAAATCGCGGTGGGAAGAGTTTCAGTCGCGCTACCGCGACGAGCTCAAAACCGATGAAGTTCGCGATGCAATGAACAAGATCATCGACCATGCCGGCAAGCGCACCCTGGTGCTGCTGTTTGCAGCAAAAGACACCGAGCACACGCACGCTCTGGTGTTGCAGGATCGCTTCCAGGCCAAGCGCAAGTGATCCCGAGCAGCTGATAGCAGCGACCCACTCGATGACGTCTATGCGGCACACGGCCGCCGGCCGCATGTTCCCAGTGCCGCCACCAGGCCGTTGCATCGGGTGTTGGACCGAGACCAAAGCTTGGGCGCCCGTTTCCACAGCGCCGGCGGCTTCGCTCGCGGCCTTCAATCGCTGTCGGCCGAATCTTCGGCACCCTCGGCCGCTGGCGGGGGTGCCTGCTCTGCAGCAGCAGCAGCGGCTCTGGCCGCGCGGCGCTCTTCACGCGCCTTTTCTTTGGCCAGCTGCTGTGGCGTGGGCGGGTTCTGCGCGTGCAGCTGCCGCATGGCGGCCGGCATATCGCCTGCCGCGATCTGCGGCATGATCGCCCGGCAGCGCATCAATGCCTCTTCGATGGCGGTGAGGGCATCGGCGCGAGGTGGATGCAGAACGTAATCGGCCACACCCTGCGCCAGGCCGAGCTGGCGAGGATGATCAATACCCAGCCGCAATCGCCAGAAGTCGGGTGTGCCCAGTGCCGATTGGATGTCACGCAGGCCGTTGTGGCCGGCATGGCCGCCGCCGCGCTTGAGCTTGGCATGGCCAGGCGGAAGATCGAGTTCGTCATGGGCCACCAGAATCGCCGCCGGTTCGATTTTGTAATACCGCGCCAAGGCGCCAACCGCCTGACCGGAACGATTCATGAAGGTGGCGGGCTTCAACAGCCACGCGGTTTCGGTGCCCAGGCGGCCCTTGGCCACCCAGCCGAAAAAATTCTTCTCGAGTTGAAAACTGGTACGCCAATCGTCGGCCAGGGCGTCCACAAACCAAAACCCGGCATTGTGCCGGGTTCTTTCGTATTCCGCCCCTGGATTACCGAGGCCAACGATCAGGCGAATGGGAAGGTACGCCATGGAGAAATACGGCTCGCAAATGGAAGAAGCTCATTGTAGCCGCTCGCGAAATTCCTCAAGCCGCCAACTTTTTGGCCTGAGCTTGAGTGAGAACGCCGAGGGCCGCCTCGACATACTGCCGAGGCGGCCCTCATTTCATACTGCAAGCCGGCGTAACGATGATGCGCTGTTATCGCCGGTGAGCTGCAGCCGTTGCGATTATTCGCCGCTGGGCTCTTCGGTGGGGGCTTCACCCTCGTCGCCGCTGGCGGTGTCTTCGTCGTCGGCCATAGACCCACCAACGAGCTGGGCAGTGGCCAGCACCGGGTTGTCTTCAGCACCCGTGGGCACGTAGGTAACGCCTTTTGGCAAGGTGACTTTGTCGAGGTGGATGGATTCACCCACTTCCATTTCGCCGAGATCGACCTCGATCGAGGAGGGGAGATCACCAGGCAAGCAGCTGATTTCGAGCTCGGTGAGCACGTGGCTGATGACAGCGTGCGAGATCCGCACTGCGGGGGACTCGTCGCCGTTGATGAACTGCAGGGGCACTCGCGTGGTAATGGGCTGATCAGCCGCGACACGCTGGAAATCCACGTGCATCACTTGCGGCTTGTAGGGGTGCCACTGCACGGCGCGCAGCAACACTTTTTCGGTTTTGCCCTCGAGCTGCATGTCGAGAATGGAGGCGTGAAAGGCATCGCGACGCAGCGAGTGATAAATCTCGTTGTGATCGAGAGCGATGTTGGCAACGGGCTTGTTACCGCCATAGACAATGGCAGGCACTTGACCCGCGCGGCGCAGGCGGCGGCTCGCACTCGATCCCTGTACGCTACGCGCAGTGGCATTGAACTTCATGGATTTTCTCCGTTAGGGGCGGCCTTTGCCGCCCGGTGATTCAAGGCTGCGGCCCCTGCCGCAGCCTGTTCGGTGCCAGCCGCGACCAGCCGGCACCAAAACCTGCAGTGACTTCAGTCGACGAAAAGCGACGAAACCGATTCGGCGTGAGAGATGCGCAGCATGGTTTCACCCAGCAGCGCGGCGGACGAGAGCTGGCGAATGCGACCACACTGCTTGGCGGGCTCGGACAACGGGATGCTGTCGGTGACCACCAGGCTGTCGAGCACTGACTCGGTAATGCGCTCTACTGCGTTGCCGGACAGCACTGGGTGAGTACAGTAGGCATCGACCAGCAGCGCCCCCTGCTCTTTGAGTGCGGCCGCAGCCTTGCAGAGCGTGCCGGCGGTATCCACCATGTCGTCCATGATGATGCAGTTGCGGCCCTCGACATCGCCGATGATGTTCATCACTTCGGACACATTCGCCCGCGGACGCCGCTTATCGATGATGGCCAGATCGACCTCGAGCCGCTTGGCCAGGGCGCGCGCCCGAACCACCCCGCCGATGTCGGGTGACACCACCACGAGATTGCTCATATTGCGTTGCCAGATATCGTTGAGCAATATGGGCGAGGCGTAGATGTTGTCGACGGGGATGTCGAAGAAGCCTTGAATTTGATCCGCATGCAGATCCATGGTGAGCACGCGATCGACGCCCACCACCTGAAGCATGTTGGCCACGACCTTGGCCGAAAT
>JAJUJN010000040.1 GCA_029265335.1 Alcaligenaceae bacterium | reverse complement strand
CATTGACATGGCAACCAGCCGATTCGGTGGACTCGACATTGCCATCAACAATGCGGGCATTGTGGGAGCCTGCAAACCGCTGGCCGAGATGACGCCGGGTGACTGGCAGGCCACGTTGGACACCAACCTGACGGCAGCCTTCTTGGGTGCTCGCAGCCAGATTCCGGCGATGCTGAAGCGCGGGGGCGGAGCGATTGTTTTTACTTCCAGCTTTGTGGGCACCAGTGTCGGCATTCCCGGCATGACAGCTTACGGTGCCTCAAAAGCTGCTCTGATGGGGCTGGTGAAAGGCATCACCGCAGAATACTCGACCCAAGGCATACGAGCGAATGCGCTGTTGCCGGGCGGCACCGACACCGCGGCAGCAGGAGACCAGAGCGCCAAGGTGTGGGCGGCGGGCCTGCACGCCATGAAACGCATCGCGCAGCCTGAAGAGATCGCATCTGCCGCTCTTTTCCTCGCCAGCCCGATGGCCAACTTCGTGACCGGATCGGCACTATTCGCCGATGGCGGCAATGCTGCCGTAAAGTAACGAGTGCTTGCTGAACAGCCATGGCGCCCCGGACACGATTCGAACGTGTGACCCCCTTCTTAGGAGGAAGGTGCTCTATCCACTGAGCTACCGAGGCGAACCTTGGATTTTAACGTAACTACCCTCCACGCACCCAACCAGGACCGCCCTCATGAATAGCCCCGCGGCGCAACGCATGCCAGCCCTGTTCGTGGGCCACGGCTCGCCCATGAACGCCATTCTCGATACCCCTTGGAGCCGAGCCTGGCGTGAGCTGGGACAACAATTGCCGAAGCCTCGCGCCATTCTGGCGGTGTCAGCCCACTTCCAAACGCACGGTGTCGCGGTTACCGCTATGCCTCAACCCCGGACCATCCACGATTTCGGCGGCTTTCCACGCGAATTGTTCGAGGTGCAGTATCCGGCGCCCGGCAGCCCCGAACTGGCGCAACGCGTGGCCGAGCTGCTGGCTCCCGAGCCCGTGATTGCCGACCAGGGTCAATGGGGACTGGATCACGGCAGTTGGTCGGTGTTGGTGCATATGTACCCAAATGCCGACATTCCGGTGGTGCAGCTCAGCCTCGACGCCAATCGGAGTGCCCACCAACACTATGAGCTGGCAGGCAAGCTGCTGCCCTTGCGCAACGAAGGCGTGCTGATCATCGGTTTGGGCAATATCGTGCACAACCTGAGGGCCGCCCGCCGGAGAGATACGGCGGTGCCGCCTTACCCATGGGCCGCGCAATTCGACCAGGCCGTGCGCGACGCGCTGGTGGCAGGCGATTACGCCAGCCTCAGCAACTGGCAGCAGCTGGCGCCCCAGGCCCAACTGAGCAACCCCACCGACGAGCACTTCCTACCGCTGCTGTATGCGGCGGCGGTGCACGATGACGACCCCGTGAGCTTTCCTACCGAAGGCATCGTTTGGGGGTCGATCAGCATGCGGAGCGTGGCCTTCGGCTTGAACACTGGCTCTCCCGCGTCCGCCCCACAGCAGGCCTAGCCCTTGCGGCGCGGATAGCCCTGGCGGGTAATGCGCTCCCACACCGCATCTTTTTCGGCCTCGGAGAGACTCACCCAATTCGACACCTCCATGGCGGTGCGCCCACATCCCCTGCAAATTTCGTCGAACAGGGTGGAACACACCGCCACGCAGGGCGAATCGGGACGGGTAGAGGAACGAGAAGGCTTGGTCACTAAAGATGTAGAAGAAAAACTCAGGCGCTCAGCAGACTGGCGCGGTCGGTGGCTTCCCAGGAGAACTCCGGTTCGGCGCGACCGAAATGCCCATAGGCGGCGGTTTTGCCGTAGATGGGGCGCAGCAGGTCGAGCATGGCAACGATACCTTTGGGGCGGAGGTCGAAATGCTTGCGAACCAGGGCTTCGATCTCGGCATCGGGCAAGGTGCCGGTGCCGTAGGTGTTGACGGTAATGTTGATGGGTGCTGCCACGCCGATAGCGTAACTCACTTGCACCTGGCAGCTGCTCGCCAGGCCGGCAGCCACGATGTTCTTGGCCACGTAACGGGCAGCGTAGGCACCGGAGCGGTCGACCTTGGACGGATCCTTGCCCGAAAACGCCCCGCCACCGTGCGGGCAGCTGCCGCCGTAGGTGTCGACGATGATCTTGCGCCCCGTGAGGCCAGCATCGCCTTGTGGGCCACCAATCACGAAGCGTCCCGTGGGATTCACCAGGAAACGTGTTTTGGCGGTGATCAGCCCCTCGGGAAAGCAGGGCTTGATGATTTCCTCGATGACGCCTTCGTGGATAATATCGTTGTTGACGTCGGGGGAATGCTGGGTGGACAGCACGACGGTGTCCACCTCTACCGGCTGGCCGTTTGCGTAGCGAAAAGTGACCTGCGACTTGGCATCGGGACGCAGCCATGGCAGGCGGCCATCGCGCCGCAGCTGGCTCTGGCGTTCTACCAGGCGATGCGCGTACCAGATGGGGGCCGGCATCAGATCGGGGGTTTCGTTGCAGGCATAGCCGAACATCAGGCCCTGATCGCCCGCACCCTGGTTGAGGTGATCGTCGGCGCTGTGGTCAACCCCTTGCGCGATGTCGGGTGACTGCTTGTCGAACGCCACCAGCACGGCGCAACTCTTGTAGTCGATGCCGAAGTCGGCATTGTCGTAACCGATGCGCTTGATGGTATTGCGGGCGATGTCGATGTAATCGATATTGGCGGTGGTGGTGATTTCGCCAGCGAGCACCACCAATCCAGTATTGGTGAGCGTTTCGGCGGCTACCCGCGCCGTGGGGTCTTGCTCGAGGATGGCGTCGAGGACGGCATCGGAGATTTGATCCGCCACTTTGTCGGGGTGGCCTTCGGAGACGGATTCGGAAGTGAAGAGGTAGTCGGTGTTTGCCACGCGGAATAATCCTTGCAAAGTTCGTGGAAGGAGCGTTGCGCGCCGTTTCCGGGATCGCTCTGCAAGGGCGTCGGAAAGGTTTCCGGCAGCGACGCTTTAGCGGATATCGTGAGGTGCTGGCACCTGCGCTACCCCGCAAGTTGTCGGTTAACTCGGTAGCAAAACACATTTTAGGCGAAAATCGGTGGAATTTGCCCACGGGCGCCAGGCTCGTGCGTTCCGTGTTGCCACTTCAGGTCGATTCTCGCCATGCTCCTTGGTTTCATTCGCTGTCTCGCCCGTCTGCCGTTGGCCTGGCTGCAGACGTTCGGCGCGGCCTTCGGTTTGCTGCTCTATGTTCTTCCCGGTCGCTACCGTCGCCGACTTCGCGCCCACGCCGCTCAAGCGGGTCACCCCCACCCCCGATTCGCCCGCCAGGCGGCGGCACACGCCGGCGCGCTCATTCTCGAAACCACCTGGGTGTGGCTACGCACGGCCGAAGCCTTGCAGCGACTCAAAGTACCTAAGCAGGCCCTGCTCAATGCTGCCCAGGCCAGCGGGCAACCTATCCTGTTCATTACGCCCCACGTGGGCAATTTCGAGCTCGCCGCGCAACACGCGGCGCAAAATGCGCCCATTCATGTACTGTACCGGCCGCCCCGCCAGCCGGCGTTGGTGCCCATTGTGGAGTCACTCCGGCACCAGGGCGGGGTGCGGATCGCCCCCGCCAACCGTCTAGGCCTGCGTCAGATTTTGCGGGCCCTGCGCGAACGTCAGCAAGTGGGCATACTGCCCGACCAGGTCCCCGCGCCTGGCGAGGGTGCCTGGGCCGATTTCTACGGTCGCCCCGCCTACACCGTGACGCTGCCCGGACGCCTCGCCCAGAACGAGGAGGTGCTGGTGATTGGTGCAGCTTGCGTGCGCGATCGCTACGGCCAAGGCTGGACCCTCCACCTGGAGCGCATCGACACGCGCCCCGGCCCCAGTGCCGAAGAACAGGCACAATGGGTGAACGACATTTCCACACGGCTCATCGAGATTTGCCCCGAGCAGTATCTCTGGAGCTACAACCGCTACAAACAACCCTGACGCTCCACCCATGAATACCACCGCCCGCTTTACCGAACGCTTGCTGCGCTGGCTGGCTCGACGCCAGCCCGCCACCCGTCAACGGCTGGGAGCCGTGCTGGCGCGTCTGGGCTGGTGGCTGGTAGGCCGCCGGCGCAAAATCGCCCTGCGCAACCTGGAACTTTGCTTTCCCGAACTCACGCCCGCCCAGCACCGACGGCTGGGCCAACAACATTTTCGCGCCCTGGCGCAATCCATCGTTGACCGCAGCGTGCTTTGGTACGGCAGCCGGGAGCAGGTGCAGGAGCTCGTGGAATTGGTGGGCGTGGAGCACATGCACGAAGGCTTGCGCCGCGGTCCGGTGGTGTTGCTGGCGCCGCATTTCGTGGGGCTGGACGCGGGCGCCTCGCGACTGTCGATCGAGTCACCGGCGGTGTCGATGTACCAGGTACAAAGCAATCCCGGCATCGACGACATCTTTCGACGCGGGCGGCGGCGTTTCAACGATATCCGCCTGATCAGCCGCCGCGAAGGATTGCGCGGACTGCTGCGCCACATGAAAGAAGGTCTGCCGGTGTACTACCTCCCCGATATGGATTTCGGTCGCAAGGTCAACACCTTTGTTCCCTTCTTCGGCGTGCCGGCCGCCACCCTCACCACACCCGCTCAGCTGGCGGCAAACTGGCAAGCCCAGATCCTGCCCGTGCTCACCTACTGGAACCCTGCTACCGGCCGCTATCGTACCGAAGTTCACCCACCGCTCAGCGAGTTCCCGGGCGAGCAAACCCTTTTGCAAGCCAGCGAGCGCTTGAATCACGAGATCGAAGCCTGGATCCGACGAGCCCCGGCCCAGTACCACTGGGTGCACAAACGCTTCAAGACACGGCCACCCGGCGAGCCCGACCTCTACGATCCGCCACCCGCGTAATGTCATAATTCGCCATGCACTGGACCTTCACCAAAATGCAGGGCGCTGGCAACGATTTCATCGTGCTCGATGGCGTTCGGCAACGTTTGCAACTCACGCCGGCCCGAGCACGCGCGTTGGCGCATCGGCATTTTGGCATCGGCGCCGACCAGATCCTGTTGGTGGAGCCCGCCACCCACCCCAACGCACACTTTCGCTATCGAATCTTCAACGCCGATGGCGGCGAAGTGGAGCACTGCGGCAACGGCGCGCGCTGCTTCGCCCGCTTCGTGCGCGATCAGAACCTCAGCCAGGCCAACCCGCTGGTGGCAGAAATCTCTACCGGCCTCCTCAGCCTTCACACGCACAACGACGCTACCGTCACGGTGGAGATGGGCGCCACGCGTTTCGGGCCCGAGGCCGTGGGTTTCAACTCCCAAGGCTTGAACCGCCAACAAGAAGGTCACGACACCTTGTGGCAACTACCCACCGAACCCCCGGTGTGGCTGTCGCTCGTGGCCATCGCCAATCCCCATGCGGTGCAGGTGGTATCAAACCTGCGCGAGGCGCCGGTGGCCCAACTGGGCGCGCAGATCGAGCGGCACTCGCGTTTCTCCCAAGGGGTGAACGCGGGTTTCATGCAGGTGCTCACGGCCCAGCATATCGCTTTGCGGGTGTACGAGCGGGGGGTAGGCGAAACGCTATCGTGCGGTACGGGCGCCTGTGCCGCAGCGGTGGCCGGCATACGTCGCGGGCTCCTGCGTTCGCCAGTGCGGGTAGACACCCGCGGTGGCACACTGCACATTGAATGGCGTCACAACCAGCTCAGGCTCACCGGTCCAGCGCAAACCGTGTTCGAAGGTACCATTGCCCTTGACCGTATCGACCAATTGCTGCCCGAAGGAATATGACTGACTCCATCACCGATCCCGAGCCACTCAGTGCAAACGCCGTCGCCGCCTGGCTCGAAGCCCACCCGGAGTTCTTCGACGACCACGCCCAGGTGTTCGCCGAGCTGAAGGTGCCGCACCCGCACACCGGCCAGGCTGTGTCATTGGGCGAACGCCAGGTGGTGGCCTTGCGCGAGCGCCAGCATGTGCTCGAGCGTCAGCTCGCCAACCTTACCCGCACGGCCAGGCAGAACCAGCAGATCGCCATGCAGTTGCACGAGTGGACGTTGCAACTGCTGGCCGAGACCCAGCCCGAACGATTGCCGGAGCGGGTCTGCCACGGCCTGGCCAAGGTTTTTGAAGTGCCCAACGTGGAACTGCGCCTGTGGCAGTGCCCCAGTGTGGATGCAGCCTGGCAGGCTGATGTCGACGACGAAATCCGCTGGTTCGCCGAAAGCCTGAGTCGCCCCTATTGCGGCCGCGATACGCGTTTCAGGGCGGTGGCCTGGTTGCCGCAAACCCCCGCCTCACTGGCTTTGGTGGCGCTGCGCAGCCCTCAGCGCGGGCACACCTTTGGCCTGCTGGTGCTGGGCGCCGATAGCGAAACCCGCTTCACGGCCGATATGGGCACAATCTTTTTAGAGCAAGTGGGCGCACTGGCCGGCGCTGCCCTCGCCCGCTTGCTGCAACCCACAAACTCCAGTTAGAGCACCAAGCAACATGGCCGACAGTTTCCAGGAGTGGCTCGACGAACTCGCCAAAGTGCGCCGTTACTCACCTCATACGGTTGCCGCCTATCGTCGTGATCTGCGCCCACTGCAGGATCTGGGCGTGCCGGCCACCGAACTCCAAAGCCATCACCTGCAGCAGTGTCTGGCGCAGGCACACGCTGCGGGCTTGAGCCCACGAAGCCTGGCGCGGCGACTTTCCTGCTGGCGCCAGTTCCTGCAATGGCTGGGGCAACGTCATGCGCTGCCAGCCAACCCGGCCGACGGCCTGCGCGCACCCAAACGTCGTCAAGATCTGCCCAGCGCTCTCCCCGTGGATCAGGCCCAGGCCCTGCTCGATACTCACCCGCCCTTGCCCGCTGCGCATGACCCTGCCACCACGCCGGCAGACACCGCCTTTGCCCTGCGCGACCGCGCCATGTTCGAACTGCTTTATTCGAGTGGGCTGAGGTTGTCGGAGTTGGTGGGCCTCGATGTTTGTGCACCGCTCCGCCAAAGTCAGGAATCCCGCGGCTGGATCCACCTGAACGAACACGAGCTTACCGTGGTTGGCAAGGGCAACAAGCGGCGCACCCTGCCGGTGGGCAGTGTGGCCGCCGAGGCCTTGCGGCATTGGCTGGCCGTTCGCTCGAACTGGCTGGCACACCCCGACGAAAGCGCGCTTTTCATCGGCCGGCGCGGGCGACGCATTGCCCCACGCACGGTGCAGCTCCAGCTGCAACGCTGGGGCGAACGCGCGGGCATGCCAACTCGCGTGCACCCCCATATGCTGCGCCACAGTTTTGCCAGTCATCTTCTGCAGTCGTCACAAGACCTTCGGGCGGTGCAGGAACTGCTCGGCCACGCCAGCCTGCGCAGCACACAAATCTACACCCAGCTCGATTACCAGCATTTGGCGCAAAGCTATGATCGAGCTCATCCGCGAGCGCAGCGTCGGGGTCGTACTGCCAACGACCCGCGCGACGATTCAAGATTTGCATCACCTGATGGAGCAGAGTAATCTACTCCGTTTGTCTCAGAATGAGGCAGGAGAAACACATGGGAACGGCCAACAGACAATCCAGCAACGGTAGCTCCGCGCAGGGCCGCGGCGCCAGCGCCGATCACCGTGGGCTCATTCCGGTCACGGTGCTCACGGGTTTTCTGGGCGCCGGCAAAACCACCTTGCTCAACCGGGTGCTGTCCGAAGATCACGGCCAGCGCATTGCCGTCATAGAGAACGAATTCGGCCCCGAAGGCATCGACAACGATCTTCTTGTGCGCGACAGCAACGAGCAGATCGTGGAAATGAACAACGGTTGCATCTGCTGCACAGTTCGTGGCGATCTCGTGCGCATTCTGGGCGATCTCCTGGCCAAACAGCGCAGCGGTGAGCTCCAGTTCGATCGGGTCATCATCGAAACCACCGGCATGGCCAACCCCGGGCCGGTGTGCCAAACCTTCTTCATGGACGACAACATCGCCAGCGGCTATCTGCTCGATGGCGTCATCACGGTGGTCGACGCCAAGCACGGCTCCGATACCCTCGATCGCCAGCCCGAGGCGCAAAACCAGGTGGGGTTTGCCGATCGCTTGCTCATGTCCAAGGTCGATCTCGTGTCCGCAGACGAAGTCGATGCCCTGCGTCGACGGCTCATCAAGATCAATCCGCGCGCCACGCCGCAGCCCGTGCATTTCGGGTCGGTGCCGCTCAACGAGATTCTCGACATCAGCGGCTTCAACCTCAATGCCATTCTCGATATCGATCCCGAGTTCCTGGCCGAAGACCACCCCGACGCGCACGACCACTCCCACGATCACGATCACGACCATTCGCACGATCATCACCACCACGGTCATCATGCGCATCATGACGACGAAATCGGAGCGTTCGTGTTCAATTCCGAGCGTCCGTTCAACCTCGATCGGCTCGAAGAGTTCCTCAGCGGCATCGTGCAGGTTTACGGACCCGACCTCTTGCGGTACAAGGGCATCCTCTATGTGAAAGGTAACGCACGTCGAATTCTGTTCCAGGGCGTCCACATGATGATGGGCGCGGAGCCGGGCCGAGCGTGGCGTGCCAACGAGAAGAAATACAGCAAAATGGTCTTCATCGGCCGCAAGTTACCGCAAGACATTTTTTCCATGGGTCTGGAGCAGTGCCTCGCCTGACCCGTCCCCTAGGCTTTACGGAGCTATTTTCATGACCAGCAACACGGCAACTTCCAATTCCGCTGCCGCCCCTGCCCCAGGCACTGATCGGTTGCCCACCGAGGCAGAGCTGCTTGCCATGCCCGAATCCGACTACATGAACGACGTGCAGATGGCGTTTTTCCGCAATCGTTTGCGCGAACTCGAACAAAGCCTGGTGCAAAACGCCGACCAAACCACGGAATATCTGCGCGAAACGCAGTTCGTGCCCGACCCGGCCGACCGGGCCACCATCGAAGAAGAGCACGCGCTCGAGTTGCGCACACGCGATCGTGAGCGCAAACTACTGAAGAAGGTGCAACAGGCGCTCTCCCGCATCGATACCGGCGAATACGGGTGGTGCGAAGAAACCGGCGAACCCATTGGTATTCCCCGTCTGCTGGCTCGCCCCACCGCCACCCTCTCGCTCGAGGCCCAGCAACGGCGCGAGATGCGCCAGAAACTCTACGGCGACTGATCAAACTCTATGCAGCAATTTCACGGCACCACCATTGTCAGCGTTCGACGTGGCGAGCAAGTGGCCATCGGTGGCGACGGCCAGGTTACCCTGGGCAGCGTCATCATCAAAGGTACGGCACGCAAGGTGCGCAAGCTCTATAAGGATTCCGTGCTGGCAGGCTTTGCCGGCGCTACGGCCGACGCTTTCACCTTGCTGGAGCGCTTCGAAAGCAAGCTCGAAAAGCATCAGGGCAATTTGCTGCGATCCGCTGTTGAGCTCACGCGCGACTGGCGCACAGACCGCGTGTTGCGCCGGCTCGAAGCCATGCTGATCGTGGCCGATCGCCAGAGCACTTTGGTGCTTACCGGCAACGGCGACGTGCTCGAGCCCGAACACGGCCTGGCCGCGATCGGCTCGGGTGGCGCCTATGCACAATCGGCCGCGCTGGCGCTGCTGCACAATACCGATCTGCCTCCTCACGAGATCGTCAGCAAATCATTGGCCATTGCTGGCGAGCTCTGCATCTACACCAACGCCGAGCATACTCTCGAGCAGCTCGACTGAGCGCTGCCTCATTTCCATCACTGCAGCGCCCGCCGGTCAAGGCCGGGCGCTTTTTTCTATTCAGGAAGTCAACGTGTCCGCAACCACCATGACCCCCAGCGAGATCGTCTCGGAACTCGACAAGTCGATCGTGGGCCAGGATCAAGCCAAACGTGCCGTGGCCATCGCCATGCGCAACCGCTGGCGCCGGCAGCAGGTCCCCGAACCGCTTCGGCACGAAATTCATCCCAAGAACATCCTGATGATCGGCCCCACCGGCGTCGGCAAGACCGAAATCGCGCGCCGTCTGGCCCGCTTGGCCGAAGCCCCCTTCATCAAGATCGAGGCCACCAAGTTCACCGAAGTGGGCTATGTGGGCCGCGATGTCGAAACCATCATTCGCGACCTCGCCGAGGTGGCCGTCAAGCAGATGCGCGAAGCCGAAAAACGGCGCGTGCGCTCTCTCGCTCAAGACGCCGCCGAAGACCGCATTCTCGACGCCCTCATTCCGCCGCCGCGGGACGCCCACGGACAACCCCAGCGCGACGAGAGCAGCCCCGCCCGTCAAACCTTCCGCAAGCGGCTGCGCGAGGGTCAGCTCGACGACAAAGAAATCGAAATCGACGTGGCGCAAGCCATGCCGCACATGGAGATCATGTCGCCGCCCGGTATGGAAGAAATGACCGAGCAGATTCGCAGCATGTTTGCCGGTATGTCGGAGGGCAAGGCCAAGAAGCGCAAGCTCACCGTCGCCGAGGCTTTTCGTCTGCTGATCGACGAAGAAGCCGCCAAGCGGGTGAACGAAGAGGAGCTGCGCACGCGGGCGGTCGAGAATGTGGAACAGAACGGTATCGTGTTTCTCGACGAAATCGACAAAATCTGCTCGCGCCAGGAAGGCGGTTCAGGCGAGGTGTCTCGCGAGGGCGTGCAACGCGACCTTCTGCCACTGGT
>JAJUJN010000451.1 GCA_029265335.1 Alcaligenaceae bacterium | reverse complement strand
GGCGCCACGCAGCTCCTTGGCTGCTGCCTGCCATCGGGCCTCGGCTTCGTCTGCCGCTTGCTGTAGCGCGGCGATGTCTTCGCTGGCGGCGAGCTGTTGGAGCTCTTCGTGCAAGGCGGCGTGCCGCGCCGCCAGCTCGTCGGGCTCGAGACGGTATTTGCGAGCGACATCGAAGATGGCGCGCATGCGCGTGTCGAGGTGAGTGAGCCGGTTGGGATCAGGCTCGAGACGCGCGAGGTAGCTGCGCAGATCCGAGGTGGCCTCGTCGAGTGCGATGCGGGCTGATTCGATGGCCTCGAGCGGACTGGCAAGGCTCTCGTCGTGACGGCTGAGCTGACGCAAGGTTTGCACCGCCGCCACCAGCCGGTGGTGGGTATTGTCGTCGTCTTCGTCGAGCTGGGCGACGGTGGCTGCTACGCCCTCGATGAGCGCCTGGGCATGGCTGAGCCGATCGTGCTCGGCCTGCAGTTGGGCCCATTCGTCGGGCGCGAGTTCGAGTCGATCGATTTCGTCGAACTGCCACTGGAGGCGGTCGCGCTCGAGCGCGATTTCTTCGGCCTGGTTCTGGGCCCGTTCGAGGGCCGCCAGGCACTGGCGCCAGGCGCGCCAGGCTTCGGCCAGTGTGCGGCGCAGCGGCATGTTCTGGCCGTGGGTGTCGAGGAGGTCGCGTTGCGCATCGGGGCGCAGCAGACTCTGATGGGCATGCTGCCCGTGAATATCGACCAATTGTTCGCCCAGCTCACGTAACTGGGTGAGGGTGGCCGGCACCCCGTTGATGAAGGCCCGACTGCGGCCGCGCGCGTCGATCACGCGACGCAACAAGAGGGTGTCGGTAGGGAGTAGATGATCTTCGAGCCACTGCGCGATGGCCGGGCTAACCTGAAACTCGGCGGTGAGGTCGGCGCGCTCTGCACCTTCGCGGACTACGGTGGTGTCGGCGCGCCCGCCCAAAGTGAGGGCGAGGGCATCGACCAGTATGGACTTGCCTGCCCCCGTTTCGCCCGAGAAAACTGTAAACCCCGATTGGAACTCGATATCGGCGTGATCGACGATGACGTAATCGCGAACTTGCAAGGATCGAAGCATGACGGGCGATTGATGTTCAGGTGTTGGACCCTGCTTTGCCGCTGGCCTCGGTGGGCATGAGATTCCACAGGAGCTTTTGGCGCAGGGTTTCGTAGTAACTGTAAGTGGGCGGGTGGAGAAAGCGAATAGTGTGCGGATTGCGCTCGACGCGAATGATGTCGCCCTCGGCGATCTGTGACCAGGTTTGCATGTCGAAATGCACGCTCGCCCCGGTTTCAACCCGACCGATATTGATGAGGATGATTTCGATCACCGAGGTTTCGGGGAGCACAATGGGCCGGTTGGACAGCGTTTGCGGCGCCACGGGCACGAGCACAAAGCCACAGAGCGATGGGTGCAGGATGGGGCCATGGGCGGAGAGCGCATAGGCCGTGGAGCCGGTGGGCGTGGCGATGACCAGGCCGTCGGCACGCATGGTGGCCATGTTCTCGCCATCGACGCGGATCTGGATTTCGATCATGCCGCCGCGACCGGCGCGGCTGAGCACGACGTCGTTCAAGGCGCGAGCCGACACCAGAGTTTGGCCGCTGCGTTGCACCGATGCGCTGAGCAGCACACGTTCTTCGCTATGATACTTACCCTGCAGCAGTTGGCCCACGGCTTCGAGAGCATTCGGTAGCTGGATGTCGGTGATGAACCCCACGCGCCCGTGATTGATGCCGGCCAACGGCACGTTGTAGGGAGCCAGATGGCGAGCTGCGCCCAGCATGGTGCCATCGCCGCCCATCACGATGGCGAGGTCGGCCTGTTCGCCGATTTCGTCGAGGCTGGCGGTTGGATAGCCCAGCAAGCCAGTGTGCAGGGCGGTATCAACCTCGAACAGCACCTTGCGACCCGCGTTGCGCAGCATGGCAGCCAACTCGAGCAAGGGGG
>JAJUJN010000189.1 GCA_029265335.1 Alcaligenaceae bacterium | reverse complement strand
ATCGACATGATGCTCTCGGGCCGGGTGGTAGACGCCCACGAAGCGCATCACAGGCTGCGTCTTACGCAATATCTGGTGGAGCCGGGCGAAGGCCTGGAGCGGGCGCTGGCGCTGGCCACCCGGATCGCGCGCAATGCGCCGCTGGCCAATTACGCCGTGTTGCAAGCCATTCCGCGCATTGTCGAACAAGACCCGCAAGCAGGTCTTTTTACCGAAATGCTCATGGTGGGTGTGGCGCAGGGCGACGAAGAAGCCAAACGCCGTTTGCGCGACTTTCTCGAGTTCAAGAAAGACAAGGTTCAACGGTAATGTCAGCGTCCATCCCGGCAAGTGCCAACGGCGAAGGCGGCGGGCGCGCTTCAGCCACCATCCAAGGCCAGACTGTGGGCGCAGTCATGTTCGATCTCGCGCATCGACTTCCCGACCGTGTGGCCTTTGTTGATGGCGAGCGCCGATTCACCTTTGCGCAATTCAACGCGCGAGTGAACCAGCTTAATCACGCGGTGCTGGCGCAGGGCTTGAAACCCGGCGACCGGGTGGCCGTGCTGGCCCGGAATCGCGTTGAAACCCTGGAGGCCCTGGGCTTGGCCAAGAGCGGAATGGTGTTGGTGCCGCTCAATTGGCGCTTGTCGGATGGGGAGATTCTGGCGCTGCTGCGCCACAGTGCGCCCCGCTTGCTGTTCGTCGACGAGCTTGAGGCCAAACGCCTGGAAGCCCTTGGTCACGAATTGCCGCCCGAGCTCCGCATCATCCGTTGGACCACTGAGCCCGACGCGGCTTCAAGCTACGAAACCTGGCTGGCTACTCAGCCGGAGCATGAGCCCGCGGCAGTGGCAAAAGCCCAGGATCTGGCTTGTCTGCTCTATACCAGCGGCACCACAGGCGCACCCAAGGCCGTGGCGCTGAGCCAGAACTTCATCACCGGCAACGCGCGCAGCTCCGCCACAGCGGTATCGGGCCTGCGCGACGACGACACGGTACTGGCTGCGCTCCCCTTCTTTCATGTGGGCGGGCTGTTTTTTCATGCGTTTGCCAGTTATTGGCGAGGTTGCACCACCCACATCCTGCCGCGGTTCGATGCGGCTGAGGTGCTCACGCAGCTGGCGCAGCAGCGCATTCGCCATGTGCACCTGGTGCCCACCATGATTGCCGCCTTGTTCGACCAGCCCGGCTTCGACGCCGCTGATCTTTCGCACCTGCGCATGATGTTCTACGCGGCCTCCAGCATGCCACAGAGCCTGTTGCGTCGGGCCATGGCCCGCCTGCCGCATTGCGAGTTCGTGCAGAGTTATGGTTCCACGGAACTGGGCGTGGTCACCGTGCTCGACCCTGCCACCCACCGGGCGGCGGCCGCGAGTGAACCGGGTTTGCTGGCCTCTTGCGGTCGGGCGGTTCCTGGTGTGCACGTTCGCATCGCTGGCGAGCAGGGGCAGGCCTTGGCCCCCGGCGAAGTGGGCGAAATCCAGGTGCGCAGCCCCTGGACGCTTACCGAGTACCGCGACAACCCTGAGGCGACGCAGGCCTTGCGCGATGGCGATTGGTGGCGCTCCGGCGACCTCGGTCGCCTCGACGAAGCCGGGTGGTTGTTTTTGGTGGATCGCAAGAACGACATGATCGTGACCGGCGGCGAAAACGTCTATCCATCCGAGGTAGAAGCCTGTCTGTCGGCTTGGCCAGAGATCCGCGAAGTGGCGGTGTTCGCTTTGCCCGACCCGAGGTGGGTGGAAAAGGTGGTGGCCGCCATTGTGCTGCAGCCAGAGGCGCAGCTCGACATCGCCACGGTGCGTTCACGACTCAAGTCGGAGTTGGCAGCCTATAAGTGTCCGCAAGAGGTGTACTGGCGCAGCAGCCTGCCCAAGAACGCGACCGGCAAGGTGTTGCGAGCGGCTCTGCGCCGCGAATATGAGAGGGCTGCGGAATCCGGCGCAGGCTGAGGTCGCCTCATCGCCCCGACGCACGCGGCCGTTCACAAACATCACAACCAGCAGCCGGCGGCCACCAATTCATCATAAGGAGGAAAGCATGACCGAACTTGCGCAGGAACTCGAAGAATTTCGCGCGCCGATCGCTCGCTGGGTGGATGAGCGTCTGGCGCCCCAGGCCGAAGCGCTCGATGTGGCAGGGGAGTTTCCCCATGCACTATTTCGAGAGTTTGCCGAGCTTGGCTATTTGGGGGTGATGTATCCGGAAGAGGCAGGCGGCAGCGGCGTGCCCCATCCTTATTCCTGCTTCACCGTGCTGTGCGAGGAGCTTGCCCGAGGGTCTCTCGGCTTTGCTGCCGGCGTGTGCATGCAGGGTTCAACGGCCACGCATACGTTGTATGAATGGGGCAACGACGAGTTGCGCAAACGCTGGTTCGCGCCCGCACTCCGGGGCGAAAAAATTGCCGCTTTCGCCATTACCGAGCCCAACGCCGGTTCCGACGCCGCAGCCTTGCGCACCCGCGCCACCCGCGTGGACGGTGGATGGCAACTCGACGGCAGCAAGATATTCACTACCAATGGCACGGTGGCTGATGTCATCACGGTGGTGGCCACCACCGATCCCGCCCAGGGCGCCCGGGCGCTCGAAATGTTCGTGGTAGACACCAGCACGCCGGGGTTCTCGGTGGGCAGGCGGCTCGACAAATTTTCGGTGCACAGCTCCGATACCGGTGAGCTGCATTTCAATCAGGTCTTCGTACCGCAGGATCATCACCTGGCAAGCGAGCAAGGAGGCGGTTTTCGCAACGCCTACCAGGCACTCACCGTGGATCGCATCTTCACCGCCGCGCTGGCGCTCGGCAATGCCCGAGCTGCCTTCGAGGCCGCGCGCCGCTATGCCGCCGAGCGCGAACAATTCGGCCAGCCCATCGGCAAATTCCAGGCCGTGCAGTTCAAACTCGTGGACATGTACACCAAACTGGAACAGGCCCGCCTCATCACCTACGACGCTGCCGCCCGCGCCGATCGTGGCGAAAGCATTACCGTTCAGGCCGCTCTCGCCAAGATCGTGGCTGCCGATGAGTGTCACGCTGTGTGCCAGATGGCCATGGACATCTTCGGCGGCTATGCCTTGATGAATGAGTATCCGGTGCAGCGTTTTCTGCGCGACTCTTATTTTCCGCGCATCGGTGGCGGTACGGGCGACATCATGCGTCTGCTGGTGGCTCGTCAGCTGGGGCTCTGATAGCGATTGATATTAGGGCATACCCAAGTATTAAATCTGGACTCGGATCGCTATACTTCGAAGCAATTTTTCCAAACCCGAATTGTTGGAGACAAGTATGAAATCTTTCACCACCTCCCTGCTGGCCGCGGCCGTTCTGGCTACCTTGCCCGCCGTGGGCGCCGCTGAGGTTCGGGTGGGGGTCAGTGTGGGCGCTACCGGTCCTGGCGCGTCGCTGGGCATCCCGTACCGCAACGCGTTCGAAATTCTGCCCGACACACTCGGTGGTGAGCCGGTGCGCTACTTCATCCTCGACGACGGCACAGATCCCACCAACGCCGCTCGCAACGCGCGCCGCTTGGTCGAGGAAGACAAAGTGGATCTGTTGCTGGCCTCTACGAGCACACCCACCTCCACCGCCATCTCCGAAGTGGCCCAGCAATTCAAGGTGCCGCAAATCTCGCTGTCTCCGGTCACGGCCGACGCCATCCAGAACAACCCCTGGGTATTCTCGGTGGCGCAACCGGTGTCGGTCATGATGGGTGCGGTGGTCGACCACATCAAGAGCAACGGCGGCAGCACCATCGGCTTCATCGGCTTCTCCGACTCCTGGGGCGATCTCGTGCTCAATGGCACGCGTGCCAACGTCGACGAAGACAACACCATGGAAATCGTGGCCGAGGAGCGCTATGGTCGCAACGACACCAGCGTGTCCGGCCAGGTGCTCAAGGTCATGTCGGCCCGGCCCGATGCCGTCGTGGTAGGGGGTTCCGGCACTCCTGGTGCGTTGCCTCACGTGAGCCTGCGCGATCGCGGCTACGAAGGCCCCATCTATCACAACCACGGTGTGATCAACCCCGATTTCCTGCGGGTGGGTGGCAAGGCGCTCGAGGGCGGTTACGCTCCCACAGGCCCGGTAATGGTGGCCGAGCAGCTGCCCGACGACAACCCCATCAAAGAGGTTTCGCTCGCATTCAAGAAGGCCTACGAAGACAAATTCGGCGAAAACACCCTGAATGCCTTCTCGGCCTACTCCTACGACGCCTACCTCATCTCCGACGCTGCGGTGGCCAAGGCCAAAGAAAAGGCCGAACCCGGCACGGCCGAGTTCCGCGAAGCCTTGCGCGATGCCATCGAATCTACCGAAGAACTGGTGGGCACGCATGGCGTCTACAACATCACCCCCGATGATCACATCGGTGTAGACCAGCGTGCGGCGGTGCTCGTCACTATCGAGAACGGCGATTGGCAGGTGGTGCCCTGAGCCACTCCCTGCCAAGCAAACCCGTGGCCCGCGTCACGCGGCCACGGTGCCTTGCTGTCTGAGTCGTTCAGCCATTTTCGTCGGCCGACCCCAGCCGTTTCTGCCTGTGGGTCGGCCGACTTGTGTGGGTCATCAACTTTCTTGCAACTTTCCTGAGGCTGGAGCATGGATTCCACCATTGCCCTGATCCTGGTGCAGGACGGTATCGTCAACGGCGCCATTTATGCGCTGCTCAGTGTGGCGATCGTCTTGGTGTTCGCCGTCACCCGTGTCATTTTCATCCCTCAGGGCGAATTCGTGGCCTTTGGTGCGCTGACGCTGGCCATGTTGGTGAACGGGCGGGTGCCCGGCACCATCTGGCTTTTGCCGCTGTTTGGCGCGGTGGTGTTGCTCATGGAGCTCTACAGCGGGTGGCGCGCCCGCCAATTCACGGCGCTGCCCAAGGTTCTGCTCAGCTGCGTGGTCTATCCCATCGTGGCCGTGTGGGCGGTGCTGATGCTGGCTCCACAACAACTGCCGCTTTGGGTCGATGTATTGATCACT
>JAJUJN010000537.1 GCA_029265335.1 Alcaligenaceae bacterium | reverse complement strand
TATCGGTTGTGGCAACCACTCCATCCAATCGGTACGCGCAACGTCTTCGATAGACTTCAGCAGCCCATCAGCTGTAGAAAAATCCAATTCGATGGGGGGAGGCGGCCCCCCGCGCACGGACCTCTTGAGCGCATCGATTTGATCACGCGGAATTTCAATCGTGAGTTGGGCAGCCAGTGGCGTGGCCATCAAGCAGGCCACAACCAGAGCCGTGCGAGAAACCCATTGGCGCATGCTGCGCTCCTTCAAAGCTCGACGGGGTCGTCTTGCACCAGCGCGGTATCGAAGCTGCCAGCCACGTCGACACAATCGGAGAGGTCGGGGCCGTCGAAAAGACGCTGCATATTGAAACGGCACAGGGTGGCGCTGAACGTGCCCTTGGCGTAGCCTTCGTCGCCCTCGAGCTCGAGGGCTTCGAACGTAACGGTGGGCTCGGTGCCATCGTTGCCCGAGCCGTAAATGATCTTGGGCACAGGGCCGTTCTCGGCAGCTTCATGCACATAGCTGATCTGCGCCTCCATGGGTGTGCCCAAAGTGGCTTTGCCCGTGTGCAGAGGCACGTTCAGCGAAAGCACCTGTTCCGTGAGAATGCTGGGGCTATTGGGGTTGTGCCCGTTGATAGTGAGCTCGATCGTGCTGCGCACGTTAGCGTTCTGGCCCCCGCGATTCTGAGCTTGCAGTCGTTTGCCCATGGCCTCGACTTTGGCGCGCTCTTCGGGTGGCAACGACTGGGCCAAATTGGCGAAGGCTTCGCCCATGCTTGGCATGGCCATGACGATGCGGTGCCAGCTGGCGCTGTTGGTGGCCTGCCCATCGATCGTACCGCCCAGGGTGAGCCATTCGCGCTCCTCACCGTTCCAACTGGCCTCGATCTTGCCGAGCACATCCAGGGTGGCTCCGTCTTGTGCCGCCACGACGCCGGTATAACCGGCCCCGAGCGCGAACAACAGCATGCCAAGGTGGTTGCGAAAGGTCATGTTTCTCTCCTTCTGTGAGCGGGGCGCGTGGCTGGCAGTGGGCAATGGATAGCCCTTGCCCGGCCCGTTTGGGGCCGCCAGCCCGGTGTTCTATCTTTTATTGGTAACGCAGATATCGTTGACTGGCCCCGTTACTCCGGAGGGGGTGGCAGAGACGCCTAGAGCCAACCGCGCTCTGCAAAGGAGACGGTTTGGTGGCCCGCGACGATGATGTGGTCGGTGAGGCGCACATCGATCAGTTGC
>JAJUJN010000470.1 GCA_029265335.1 Alcaligenaceae bacterium | reverse complement strand
GATTCCGCTGCGAGGGGCAGAAACCATAGTTCTCGGGCGCGACACCTGGCAGTCAACTCCCAACATTGCCTCCTTGGTGAGCCCAGGCGTGCCCTTTCGGATGCGCCACGAGAATAACGCCGAGAAACTCTTCCTGCGCATCGATAAAGCGGCGGTCGAGGCTCAATTTCGACAACTGCATGGTGCAGACCCGGCGCAAGCTATCACGTTCGCACCGACGATTCACTTTGACGAAAAAACAGGTCAAACCTTGCGGGGCCTGTTGCACTGGCATCTGCGTGAAGCCTCCGACGGCACGGCCTTGGACCAACCGCTGGTACGTGCTTTGGCAGAAGAAACGCTGCTGCTCACTCTGCTGCACTACCAACCCCATAACCAATTGGATGTGGGCACCAGGCCACAGATCACCCCAGCCTTCGTTCGACGCGCCGAAGATTACATCCGCGCGCATGCTCACGAAGCGCTCACTGCCAGCCTCATTGCCGAACAAGTTGGCGTGAGCACGCGCAGCCTTTTTGCCGGCTTCCGTCGCTATCGTCGCACCTCACCGCTGCGTCTGCTGCGCGAAACTCGGCTCGAATATGCCCGTCACGAGCTGCTCGAAGCCGCCGATCAAAACACTCGAGTCACCACCGTCGCCATGCGTTGGGGCTTTGGTCACCTGGGCCAGTTCGCCGCGGCCTATCGAGAGCGCTATGGTGAGCTGCCGTCGACAACGCTGCAGCGTCAGTTAGGAACCTTGCGACGCGATTAGCTTCGCCGCCAGGGCGCGCCGTCGACCACCAAGTCTGAAACTGGTAATGTCGAAGCGTCTCAACATCTACACGAGCCTTCGTCGTGATGGCTCGAGCTCCTGGCAGCCATGATTCTTGCCCTTGCCAAAGCTACCGCGCTGATTCTCGCATTGGGTTTGCTGCATGGCTTCAATCTGCAGCTGCTGGGCGGCCACCCTCGCATGGTTCGGTGGGTGGCGGGGCTGCTCTTTGGCGGGATGTGCGTTTTCGCCATGCACATGCCCATCGTGGTCACCGACGGTGTGATCTTCGACTCTCGTTCGGCCGTGCTGGGCATCGCAGCGCTGTACGGCGGCCCTTTGGTGGGAGCTATTGCGGGCGCCATAGCTGCTTTCTGGCGGCTGTATCTGGGCGGCGCCGGTACCGGGGTAGGCATCACTGTCATTGTCGCAGCGGTTTGCGTTGGCCTCATTTATCGTCTGGGCGTGCAGCGTCTCGGCTGGTCGAAACAAGCACTACCTTTGCTTGGCTTCGGCGTCGTATTGCATGTCATCGCGCTTCTGCTTTTTCTTCGACTACCCGAGTATTACCATCAAGCCGTTTTTACCAAGGTGGCCTTGCCCTTTCTCGCCCTCATGGCGCCCGCCACCGCCTTGTTGGGCCTGATTCTCAACGCCATCGAAGACCGCGCCCAAACCGCACGCGCCCTTGCCGCCAGCCAGGAACAGCTGCAAGCCATTGCCGCTGCCAGCCCTGACATTCAGATGGTGCTCGATGATGAAGGCCGGATTCTGGAAGTTCACTCAGGCGACCGCGAGGTTCTGCGCACACCCGCAGATGAGATCGTCGGCAAAACGCTCTACGAAGTTCTTCCCACCGCCGACGCCACCGAATTCCATCAATTCGTGCGCAACACGTTGCAACTGGAAGAGCCGCAGCGGATCGACTACACCCTTGAAACGCCCGTTGGCCTGCGAAGCTTCGAGGCCCGCAGCCGTGCTCTTGGTGTGCCCGTGCGAGGACGACCGGCAGTGGTGGTGGTGGCGCGCGACATCACAGACCGCTTGGCGCACGAAGCGGAG
>JAJUJN010000361.1 GCA_029265335.1 Alcaligenaceae bacterium | reverse complement strand
GCCGCAATACCAGCCGCGGCAGTGGCCTGGGCCTATCCATCGTGAGCGCCATTGTGCGTGCGCACCAAGGCACGATTGAGGCGCGCGACAACCACCCTCAGGGCACGGAAATGGTGGTGCAGCTGCCACGCCGTCTGTCGGCCACCCACGAAGTGTCTGACGACAGCAGCGCCGCCCCATTGGAAGCTTGAGAACGCCGTAAAGTGACTGGGTTCATGCAGTCCCTTAAAATCGGGGATTACCCGTAAATTTGGCACGAACTCCTCCGATGTAGTTTTGAACGTCTCGCTTTCCACTTCATTCGCCTGCGCGCGTGGGGCTTCACCCGTTCGCGCACTCCTTTGCGCTTCCTGTTCTCCTACTCTCCATGTCATTACAAAACATTCGTGCCGAATGGTTTTCGAACATTCGCGGTGACGTCCTCGCGGGCATCGTCGTGGCGCTGGCCCTCATACCCGAGGCTATCGCCTTCTCCATCATCGCCGGCGTAGACCCCAAGGTTGGGCTCTACGCTTCGTTCTGTATCGCCGTGGTAATCGCCTTTGCCGGCGGCAGGCCCGCCATGATTTCGGCGGCCACCGCCGCGATGGCGCTGGTGATGGTGAACCTCGTGGCCGAGCACGGTTTGCAATACCTGCTCGTGGCCACCTTGCTCACCGGCGTGCTGCAGATCATCGCAGGCTTCTTGCGGCTCGACTTGCTGATGCGGTTTGTGTCCACCTCGGTGACCACCGGCTTCGTGAATGCATTGGCTATTCTCATTTTTCTGGCTCAGCTACCGGAGCTCATCAATGTGAGCTGGGTAGTGTATGTGATGACCGCCGGGGGCCTGGCCATCATTTACCTGCTGCCCCGGTTCACCCGGGCCGTGCCCTCGCCACTCATCGCCATTCTGGTGCTCACCTTCATCGCCGTGGGCCTGGGGCTCGACATCCGCACCGTGGGCGACATGGGTGAGCTGCCCGACAGCTTGCCGGTCTTCCTGCTGCCGGACGTGCCTTTCACGCTCGAAACCTTCCTGATCGTGCTGCCCTACTCGCTCACACTCATGGTGGTGGGTCTGCTCGAAACCCTGCTCACCGCCAGTATCGTGGATGAGCTCACCGACACGCCCAGTGATAAAAAACGTGAGTCGATCGGGCAAGGGATCGCCAACATCGCCGCCGGCAGCATTGGTGGCATGGCGGGCTGCGCGATGATCGGCCAATCGGTGATCAACGTGAAGTCCGGCGGTCGAGGCCGCTTGTCCACCCTGGTAGCGGGTGTGGCATTGCTCATTCTGGTGGTGTTTCTGGGCCCCTGGGTGGGTCTGATTCCCATGGCCGCTCTGGTGGCTGTGATGATCATGGTCTCCATCGGTACCTTCCGTTGGAGCTCCTTGCGCGACCTCACTCGCCACCCCCGCACCTCCAGCATTGTCATGGTCTCTACCGTGATCGTCACCGTCGCTACCGGCGACCTCGCCAAAGGCGTGCTCACTGGCGTTCTGCTGAGCGGCATATTCTTTGCTCACAAAGTGGGCCGCATGCTGCACGTCGAAGTGAAAACCGTCGATGAAGGCCGCACCCGTCACTATCGGGTAGAAGGTCAGGTCTTCTTCGCCTCGGCCGAAGCCTTCAAAAAGCAATTCGACATCAAAGATGTCGTGGAAAGCGTGCGCATCGACCTCAGCCGCGCCCGTTTTTGGGACATCACCGCCATCGGCGCCCTCGATTCAGTCATCCTCAAGCTGCGTCGCGAAGGCACCGAGGTGGAGGTGGTGGGCATGGACGAAGCCAGCAGCACCCTGGTGGAGCGCTTCGGCACCCACGATAAACCAGGCGCCTTCGAACGCATGATGAGCGATTGACAAGAAAGTTGCCAAAAACCCACGCCCGAAGCGTGCAGCGTTCTGCTATACTTACGGGCTTGGCTTCACACCTTGGAAGGGTGGCAGAGAGGTCGAATGCGCCGGACTCGAAATCCGGTATACGTGCAAGCGTATCGTGGGTTCGAATCCCACCCCTTCCGCCAGTAGCACGGGTTTTCGGTTAGCTTATAACGCCGCTCAACCCACGCCTCTCGGCCTCCTTCCCGCCACCCACCCCCCCTCCTCTACTGGCCTTGTTTGTGGCACCTGCATTGGGGCTACCATCACGATCAGTGCAAGCTCGCACGGATTCGTTTTGGAGACACAGAGGATCGCCATGGAACCCCGAATGAATATCGCCGAATTGGCGCCCGAGCTTTATCGCTCGGTGGCGGCGCTCGACGCCGCAGTACGGAAGTCCGGACTCGACAGCCGTCTGTTGCATCTGGTGAAGTTGCGGGCGTCGCAGATCAATGGCTGCGCCTTTTGCGTGGATATGCACGTAAAGGAATCGTTGGCAGACGGGATCGATCCCCAGGTGCTGCATCTGGTGGCGGTCTGGCGCGAGTCGCCCTTCTTCGATGCGCGTGATCGGGCGGCTTTGGAGTGGACCGAGAGCGTGACCCTGGTGGCGCAAACCGGAGTTCCCGACGCAGCCTGGCAGGCAGTGCGCGCCGTGTTCTCGGAGGTCGAGGTCGCGCAACTCACGGTGGCCATCGGCACGATCAACATCTGGAACCGTATTGCCGTGAGCTCTCGAGTGCAGCACCCGGTGTAGCGTCGGCAGTTGGCAAGCTCCGCGAGAACACTGCAAAGATTGATCCCCGAAGCTCAGATGGCTTTGCACAAAGGAGATGTGCAACCGTTGCTGAAATGGGTGGAGCCAGAGCACGAAACCGAGCTCAAAGCGGCTTTTGAGCGGGCTCGAAGCGTG
>JAJUJN010000429.1 GCA_029265335.1 Alcaligenaceae bacterium | reverse complement strand
TTGAGCGTGCATCCGTTCTCCACCAACGCGGCCGAGAGCCCCGAACTGATTGTGTACGACAACAAAGAAGGCAACCCGCCGGCTCCCACCGATGTGTGGCACACCGATGAAACCTTCCGTGAATGCCCGCCCATGGGCACGGCCCTGTGCTCCAAGATCATTCCCGAGATCGGCGGCGACACGGCCTTTGCCAGCATGAGTGCGGTGTATGAGGGCTTGTCAGACCATATGCAGAACTTTCTGTCGGGTTTGGAAGCCGTGCACGACTTCAAGCCGTTCCGAGGTCTATTCCCCAACACGCGGGAGGGCATCGAACGCATGCGCAAGTTCGAAGATCAATACCCCCCTGTCACGCACCCGGTGGTGACCAAACACCCCATCACGGGCCGCAAGGTGTTGTTTGTGAACCCGCAGTTCACGCTCTACATCAAGGGCATGGCAGAAGACGAAAGTCGCGCCATTCTCGACCTGCTCTATCGCAAAACGCTGATTCACGAGTATCAATACCGTCATCATTGGGAGCCCAATATGCTGGTGTTCTGGGACAACCGCTGCGTGCAGCACTCCGCCCTGCACGATTACTACCCGCAGCGGCGCCTCATGGAGCGCGTCACCATTGCCGGCACCAAGCCCATTCCTGCACACGAGCCGCTGCCGCATGATCAGCTGCGACGCTACCTCATGCCTCCCATCTCAGCCTTCAACGACAGCCGCCAAAAACGGCAACACGAACGCTGACCTGCACGAGGTCACTTGGCAACGGCGCGGCGTTAAAACCAGTCGACCCTGCCGGCACGGCACAGCCGTGACGATCGGGTCATCCAACGCTACGCAATAAGGTACGTTTATCAAGCATCCGGACGACGCGGCTTCCCCCTGGGTCGTCCGGGTTCAGCCCGGCCTCATCCGGGCGAACCCTCACGGCAAATGGCATATGCTATCTGCCGTTCTTGTCGTTCCCCCTCGGAGGAGTCATGTTCAAACAACTCATCGCAGGCGCCTGCCTGGCTGTGCTTGCCGGCGGCGTAGCCGCTCAAGATAGTTACCCCGATCGCACCATTCGTTTTGTCGTGCCCTACCCACCCGGCGGCTTCACCGACCTCCTGGCTCGCACCATCGCGCCCAAAATGGGCGAAGAACTCGGTCAAACGCTGGTGATCGAGAACCGCGGCGGTGGCGGCAGCACGATCGGCACCGACAACGTGGCCAAAGCCGACCCCGACGGCTATTCCATTTTGCTGGTGGCGCCCGACTTCGCCATCAACGAAAGTTTGTTCAGCAAGCTGCCCTACAGCGCCGAAGAAGATTTCCGGGGTGTGAGCCTGGCTGCCTACAGCCCCATGGCCGTGGTGGCCCACCCCTCGCTGGGTGTGGACACCATCGAGGAACTGATCGAGCTGGCTAAATCCAAACCCGGCGAACTCAACTACGCCTCGGGCGGCAACGGCACCGGCGCCCATCTGGCCACCGAGCTCTTCAAGGTGCAGGCCGACATCGACATGATGCATATTCCCTTCAAGGGCAATGGCCCCGCACTCAATGCGGTGTTGAGTGGCGAAGTGCCGCTCATCTTCCTGCAGGTGGCGGTGGCCAAACCGCATATCGAAGCGGGCACGCTCAAAGCCCTGGCCGTGCCGGGTGGTGAACGCTCCGATGTGCTGCCCCATGTACCGACATTAGACGAAACCGTGCTTCCGGGTTTCGACGTGCGCCCCTGGTTTGGCGTCGTGGCTCCGGCCGAAACTCCAGACGCGATCATCGACCGCCTGAACGAGGCAGTAGTGGCAGCTCTGGAAGAGCCCGCCGTGATCAAGGCCCTGGCCGACCGCGGCGCACAAGCCGCGCCCTCGACGCCCGAGGAGTTCGACGAGTTCATCGCCGCCGAGATTCCGCTTTGGCGTGAAGTGGTAGAGGCCTCTGGCGCTCGAGTGGATTGAGGCTTTCCCGCGAGACCCACCCACGACCCGACGTGGGTGGGTGAACGTGGCTCTACTGAGCTTAGAAGTATCGCCGTCGCCCTCGCACGGGCGCGGTCAATCCGCCTCGCAAAGCGTCAAGCAGCGCGACACGATACTCACATTGTCAGGCAGGTCACGCACCATCTTCACGGCACTCACCAGCCTGTCTTTTTCGGCAGCAGTGAG
>JAJUJN010000240.1 GCA_029265335.1 Alcaligenaceae bacterium | reverse complement strand
CTACTATCAGCACGCCCGCCAGATTCTCGAACAAGTGGCCGATGCCAGCGCCGAGGTGGCTCGCATGGCGGGCTCACCCGGTGTGCTCCAAGGGCGCTTGCGCATCGCGGCGCCGGTCAGCTACGGGATTGCCCATCTGGGCCGCACCCTCATGCCGTTCCTGGCCGAGCATTCTGCGCTTGAATGTCAGCTGGAGGTGGATGACGGCGTAGTAGACCTCGTGGCGGGTCGATTCGATCTTGCCATTCGTATCGGTCGCCTTGCGGATTCCAGCCTGGTGGCCAGGTCATTGGGAGTGGTCGACCGCATCATCTGTGCCAGCCCGGAATATCTGGCTGTACACGGGGCGCCGGCTACGCCGGCAGAACTGCGCGAGCATGCCACTATCGGCTACTCGGAGGTGGGCAATGCTCGGCTTTGGACATTCCTGGATGACGCCGGCAGTACTTATCTAGCGCCCACCTTGCCACCGCGTATCACAGCCAACAACGGCGAGCTGATTCGCGACGCCGCCATCGCCGGCCTTGGTGTGGTGGTGCTACCTCGCTTCATTGTGGAGTCGGCATTGGAAGCGGGCCGATTGGTGCCCATTCTGAGCGAGTTTCCCTTGCCCAGCGAAACCTTGAATCTGGTGTATCCGCGGGAACGTCGGTTGCCCCGCAAAACGCGGGAAACTCTTGATTTTCTGGCGCGGGCGCTGGCGCCTACCGTCAGGCCGGCCAGCGCCCCGAGGCCGCGGGGGCCTCAGCCGCCTTCAGGAAAGAAGACGTAGCGCACCACAAACAAGGCGGCCACCACCCACATGGCCAGGTGGACTTCGCGGGCCCGAGCCGTGAGTGTTTTGATCACCACGTGGCTGATGAAGCCGAAAGCGAGGCCCGTGGCAATGGAGTAGGTAAAGGGCATCATCACCGTGGTGAGGGCCGCCGGCACGGCTTCACTGACGTCGTCCCAGCGGATATCGGTGAGTTCGCGCATCATCAGCATGGCAACGTAAAGAATGGCAGGTGCCGTGGCATACGCGGGCACTGAAGCGGCCAGAGGCGCCAAAAACAGCACCGCCAGGAACAGCACGGCCACGGTGAGCGCCGTGAGACCGGTGCGCCCGCCTGCCTGCACGCCCGTGGCGCTTTCCAGGTAGGCGGTGGTGCTGCTGGTGCCGAGCAAGGAGCCGCCCACAATGGCCGCACTGTCGGCGAAGAGCGCGCGACCGAGACGGCTGCGGGGGCCTTCGGTGTCGAGGCCGGCGCGACGGGCTACACCAATGAGAGTGCCGGTGGCGTCGAACACCTCGACCAGCACCAGCGCCAGGATGACATGCACAAACCCCATGTGCAGCGCACCCATCACGTCGAGCTGCAGAAAGGTGGGCAGCAGGCTGGGTGGCGCCGAAAACACGCCGTTGACATCTTGCAGGCCGAGCAACATGGCCGCCACGGTGACGAACAGAATGCCCAGCAGGATGGCGCCGCGTACACGGAAGGCATCGAGAGCCGTGATGACGAAAAAGCCGATGATGGCCAGAATGGTGCCGGGCGCGTGCAGATCGCCCAGGCCCACCTTGGTGGCCGGGTTGGCTACCACGATACCGGCATTGCCCAGCGCGATAATGGCTAGAAACAGCCCAAGACCGGCCACGATGGCGCTGCGCAGCGAGGGCGGAATGCCGTCGATCAGCCAGCGCCGGATGCCGGTTGCAGTGAGAATCACAAAAATCACACCCGAAATGAACACTGCCCCCAGCGCCTGCTGCCAGGTGTAGCCCATGGCGCCCACAATGGTGAAGGCAAAAAAGGCGTTGAGCCCCATACCTGGCGCCATGGCCACTGGCCAGTTGGCCAACAATGCCATCACCAGCGAGCCCAGCGCAGCGGCCAAACAGGTAGCCACGAACACAGCGTTGCGGTCCATGCCGGTGGTGGACAGCATTTCGGGGTTGACGAAGATGATGTAGGCCATCGTCAGGAAGGTGGTGATGCCGGCCACGACCTCGGTGCGAACCGAAGTGTTGTGTTCTTGGAGTTTGAAGAGTTTTTCTAACATGGTGATCCCATTCTTCCTGAAGGGTTGTAAGGAAGCCGCAAAGCATACCTTAGCCGGCGCGACAAACCTAGATCCCCCCAATTGGAGCCGTATGGCGCGCGGCGCTGCCGCGCCCGGCGGGGTAAACTTCGTCCATGATTTTTCTAGGTATCGAGAGCTCCTGCGACGAAACCGGCGTTGCGGTGGTGCATGCCGAACGCGGGCTGCTCGCCCACACGTTACACAGCCAGGTCAGCATGCACGAGGAATACGGCGGCGTGGTGCCCGAGCTGGCGTCGCGCGACCACATTCGGCGCATACTGCCGCTCACTCGTCGTGTACTCCACGAAGCGGGCGTGGGCTTGGCCGACGTCTCGGCGGTGGCCTATACGGCCGGTCCGGGCCTGGCTGGGGCCTTGCTCACCGGCGCCAGCGTGGCCCAGGCCATAGCCTGGGCTCTGCAATTGCCTGTGATTCCCATCCACCATCTTGAAGGCCATTTGCTTTCGCCCCGCCTCGTCGAGCCTCGACCCGAGTTCCCTTTTGTGGCTTTGCTCGTGTCTGGTGGGCACACTCAGTTGATGCAAGTCGATGGCGTGGGCCAATACCAATTGCTGGGTGAAACTCTCGACGACGCCGCCGGCGAAGCCTTCGACAAAACTGCAAAGCTCATGGGGTTGGGTTATCCCGGCGGTCCGGCTTTGTCACGTTTGGCGCAGCACGGCAACGAACAGCGCCTCAAGCTGCCGCGCCCCAAGCTGCACAGCCCCGACCTCGATTTCAGTTTCAGCGGGCTCAAAACGGCCGTGCTCACGCAACGCAACAAGGCGCGGGCCCAATTGCCCGAGAGTGAATGGGCGGCCTTCGACGCCGACCTCGCGGCAGCCACCGAAGCCGCCATCGTCGACGTCTTGGTGGGGAAGTCGGTCAAGGCATTGCGCACTACCGGGCTGCAACGACTGGTGGTGGCCGGCGGAGTGGGCGCCAACCGTCGCCTGCGCGAACAGCTGGCGCCAGCCTTGAAAGCGTTGTCGGCCGAGGTGTTCTTTCCGCCACTCGAATTCTGTACCGACAATGGCGCCATGATTGCCTTTGCTGCGGCCCAGCGTTGGCAAGCCGGGTTGGTGTCGCTCGCAACCCCCGAGAACTATGGCTTCTCGGTGTATCCGCGTTGGGACTTGGCGCAGGGCGTGGCGGGGCCGGCCGAATAAACCGCCATACCGGCTATAGCAGGGGGCTCAGCGGCGGCTGCTTTTGGCGGTGGGCCTGGCAGCTGCCTGCTTCTTGCCGCCAATACGGGGTTCGGTGCCAGCGATGAGACGCTCGATGTTGGCCCAGTGGCGGTAGATGAGCAGAATGGCGATGGCTCCCATGGCGGTGGCCAAGCGGGCATCGGTATACCAGGCCACCCCGCTGCCAAACAGGTAGTACACCGGAGCGAACACCGCCGCTGCAATGGCGGCGAGCGACGAGTAACGGGTGAACCAGGCCACGATTAGCCAGGTAGCGAGCGCCGCCAGCCCCAACCAGGGCTGCACCGCCAGCAATACGCCCAGCGCCGTGGCCACGCCTTTGCCGCCACGGAAGCGCAGAAAGACGGGGTAGAGGTGCCCTAAGAAAACCGCCACCATAACCAGCGGCACGATGACGCCCACTTCTGGGTGCCCAAGCCGCATGGCGAGCCACACAGCCAGCCAGCCCTTGAAAGCATCGCCCAGCAGAGTGAGAGCGGCTGCGAGCTTGTTGCCGGAACGCAGCACGTTGGTGGCGCCCGGGTTGCCCGAGCCAAAACTGCGCGGATCGCGCAGGCCCAGCAGGCGACTGACAATCACGGCAAAAGGCAGTGAGCCCAGCAGGTAGGCGAGCAGCACCGCGATGGGCAGCAAGACGGCAAGAGGGAGGGTGGCAGCGTTCATCGATTCGGCAGGTGGAGGTAAGAATGGTTGAGCCAGCGCTCACGGGGAAGGCCAGTTGGACCTTGCCAAGAGCGTGATTATCGCGTGCGTTCGCACCGGTGGTGTCATCTTTATCGACTAGAATGGAGTGTTTTGCAAGTGGGGTAATAGCT
>JAJUJN010000475.1 GCA_029265335.1 Alcaligenaceae bacterium | reverse complement strand
CACGCTTGAAGCGGTGGCGCCCGATACCCTCGGCGCCACGCTCGACAAACTGCGCGAAGCCGGTCTGCGTATCGATGTCGACATTCCGGGCCAACGCATCCGCGCGCGCCGCGGTCAAGAGCCACTGCGAGCGGTCGGTTTCCGCACGCTCGAGTATCCGGGCTTTGCCACCGATATGCAGGCGCAGCTCATGGCCGCCAACGCCGTGGCGCGTGGCACGGCCGTGATTACCGAGAATATTTTCGAGAATCGCTTCATGCACGTACAAGAGTTGCGTCGTCTGGGTGCCGACATCGAGATCGACGGGCCAACTGCCGTGGTCAAAGGAGTGCCGCGCTTGTCGGGTGCCACGGTCATGGCGACCGACCTCCGCGCCTCGGCCAGCCTGGTGATTGGCGGCCTGGTGGCCGACGGCGATACCGTCGTCGAACGCATCTACCACCTCGACCGCGGCTACGAGCATATGGAGCGCAAACTGGTTCAACTGGGTGCGCGCATCGAGCGCATCGTTTCGCGGAATGCTCCATGAATGGTCGATTGCAAGCACGTCCCCCCATCACGCTGGCGCTTTCAAAGGGTCGGATCTTCGACGAAACCCTGCCCTTGCTGGCGGACGCGGGAATAGAAGTTCCCGACGATCTCGAGGCCACACGCAAGCTCATCCTTCCTACCAGCGACCCTGATCTGCGCATCATCATTGTGCGGGCGTCAGACGTCCCCACCTATGTACAGTATGGGGCGGCCGATCTGGGCGTGGCCGGCAAAGATGTGCTCAACGAGCACCAGCCGCGTCACTCCGGCGGTCTGTATCAACCGATCGATCTGGGCATTGCACGCTGTCGCATGTGCGTAGCGGTGCCGGTCGGCTTCGATTACGAAGCGGCGGTGTATCAGGGTGCCCGGCTGCGCGTGGCCACCAAGTACGTGCAGGCGGCCCGCGAGCATTTCGCCGCCAAGGGTGTGCATGTGGATATCATCAAACTCTATGGGTCGATGGAGCTCGCTCCCCTGGTGGGTCTGGCCGATGCCATTGTCGACCTGGTTTCTACCGGTGGAACGCTCAAGGCCAACAACCTCACGCCGGTAGAAGACATCGCCACCATTTCATCGCGGCTGATCGTGAACCAGGCCGCCCTGAAAACTCGACGCGAGCGCCTGGAGCCCTTGCTTGATGCATTTCGCCGCGCGAGCGGCAGTGAGGATGTCTGATGACGAGAATTGCCCGTCTCAATACTCGCGACGCCAACTTCGATACCCAGCTCGAGCAGTTGCTGTCGCACGAATCCGACGATGATCTCGCCCTCGATCAGGCTGTGGCCGATATCCTGGCCCAGGTGAAACGGCGGGGCGACGAGGCTCTGTTGGAGTACACCGCGCGTTTCGATCGCTACGAAGTGGCTACGGCTGCCGCTCTCGAAATTTCATTGGCGGATTGCCAGGCCGCCCTGAGCGCCCTGCCAGTCAATCAGCGCGAGGCGCTCGAGGCCGCCGCCGACCGCATTCGTGCCTACCATCAGCATCAGATGGGCGAAAGTTGGCAATACACCGAAGCCGACGGCACGGTGTTGGGTCAGAAGGTCACCCCGCTCGATCGGGTGGGGCTCTATGTACCAGGGGGCAAAGCGGCCTATCCGTCATCGTTGCTGATGAATGCCGTCCCGGCCAAGGTGGCGGGTGTTGGCGAGCTCATCATGGTGACGCCCACGCCCGATGGCGAGCGCAATCCCATTGTGCTGGCTGCTGCTGCCATTGCCGGCGTCGACCGCATCTTCGCAATCGGCGGCGCGCAAGCGGTG
>JAJUJN010000100.1 GCA_029265335.1 Alcaligenaceae bacterium | reverse complement strand
CGGGTGTTGGCGTTCTACGAGGTGATGTGCCAGGCCGGCGACCTTCCTGCGGTGGTGCCGGGGCGCATCGTGCGGCTCGAGAAGCACGAGGCTCAATGGCGTGTGGTCTTGCGAGTACCAGTGGTGAACGGGCCTCCGCCTCAGGTATTCAGCGATCTGGTGAAGAGCGCGATGAGGCTGGCGGCCTTGCTCATGCGCACTCGTCCTTCGCTGGAAGAGGCGCAACGCCTTTATGAGCAAATGGAAACTCAGTTGCTGACGCCGCTGCGACGTCAGTTTGCCGGTGGCCGGGCCAACAGCCTGGTGGCGAGGCTCGCTCATCGGCGCGGTATCCCCTTCAGCCATTTGGGAGGCGGCGTGATGCAGCTCGGCTACGGTGCCCGAGCTCAGCTCACGCTACGCAGTTCCTGCTTGCAAGACTCAGCCATCGCGGCAAGAGTTTGTGCCGATAAAGTCAGCACGGCCTTGTTGCTGGCCCAAGCGGGTCTGCCGGTGCCGGTGCATGAGCGGGTGAATTCCATCGAAAGTGCCGTGGCCGCCGCGCAACGGTTGGGTTGGCCGGTGGTGCTGAAACCCACCGACCGCGAGCGTGGTGAAGGCGTGTCCACTCATATTGAAAGCGTCGAAGCGCTGCGAGCGGCATACGAGCGTGCTGCGGCGGTGAGTTCGCGCTTGCTGGTGGAACGGCAGGTTGCCGGGGTGTGCTATCGACTTTTCATCGCGGGTGGTGAACTGCTCTACGCTTCGCGCCGCGATGGCAAAGCCGTGAAGGGCGATGGCCAGCGAACGGTGCGAGAGCTCGTGGCCGAAGCCAATGAGGCGGAGGGCCAACGCCCGCCTTGGCTGCGTTTGAAGCCTTTTCCGCTGGACGATCTGGCCGAGACATGTCTGGCGCGCTCAGGGCTCACGCCCGACAGCACTCCCCAAGCGGGGCAACTTGCGTTGCTGCGGCCCTTTACTTCCACCGAATGGGGTGGTTCCGCCGAAGACGTCACCGCGGAGGTCCATCCCGACAACATCGCCTTGGCGGCACAGGCGGCTACGCAGCTGGGGCTCACAATTGCGGGCGTGGATCTGATGTCCACCGACATTCAACGCCCCTGGTACGAAACCGGCGCCATCATCAACGAAGTGAATTTCAAGCCGTATCTGGGCGGCGCGCTGCGCGAAGAAAACGCGGACGGCTACATGCAGGCTTTGATGTCGGGAGACGGTCGAATTCCTGTGCATGCCGTCGCAGGCGAGGGCGACTTGTGGCGGGCAGCCAGAACGTTACAAGACACGCTGAAAGCCGAAGGCGTTCTCGCCCACCTCTGCGGCGCCGACCGAGCCGAAACCCCCGCCGGGCAGCCGATCCCCCTGAAAGCCAACGGACTGTTCGAAGCCGGCGTCGCCTTGCTGCGCCGACGCGAGGTGGAAGCCTTGATTCTGGTGGTGGACACCGATGAAGTTCTGCAAACTGGCCTGCCGGTCGACCGACTCGACGGTTTGCACAGCGTCGGAAGCCTGGAGCCAAGTCAGCAAACCGCCACGCTGAAATACCTCGCCGGTTTCGTGCCTGAGCCATGACGATTTATCTCCGCCCCTCTCACCGCAGCCACCGCCGGAACCGCCACAGCGAGAAACTGAACAGCGCGAGGCCGATGATGGCCAGGGCCACGTAGTGTTGCCACAGCATCGAAAAATCCGCCCCCCGAAAAAGAATGGCCTGGCTGATGGCAACAAAGTGAGTGTCGGGAGCCAGCTGCATCAGATAATTCAGCACCTTGGGCATGTTCTCGGTCGGCGTGACGCCGCCCGAGAGAATCTGCAACGGGAACAGCACCAGCATGAGCAACAGGCCGAACTGAGGCATGGTGCCGGCAAGCGTGGCCAAAAAGATGCCCAGCGAGGTGGTGGCAAAGAGCAGCAAGGTCATGCCGCCCATGAGCAGCCAGAGCGAACCGGCCACGGGTATCGATAACCAGGTCTGCACCACGAAAATCAAGGAGAACATGGCAGCGAGGAGCACCACGAGGCCGGTGGGCCAGATCTTGGCGAGCATGATCTCGGTGGGGGTCACCGGCATCACCAACAGATGCTCGATGGTGCCGCGTTCGCGTTCGCGGATGAGGGCGGCGCCGGCGAGAATGACCGAGAGCAGGGCAACACTGTTCACCACTTCCATCATGGCGGCAAACCAGCTGGGGTCGAGCTCCTGGTTGAAGCGGGCGCGCAGCACGAGTTCCACGGGGGGTGCGGGTCGACTGAGGTGGCCGTGCAGAAAGTTTTGAATTTCGTCGCTGACGATGGCTTGAACGTAGCCGGCGCCGTTGAAGGCCTGAGTCATGCGGGTGGCGTCTACCAACAGCAAGAGTTCGGGCACTTCGCCGGCGAGCAGGTCGCGCTGAAACCCTGCGGGGATCACCAGACCGAAGGTATCGTAGCCTTCATCGAGCCGACGGTTGAGCTCGCTGAGAGTGGTTTGATGAGGCGGTAAAAAGCCCGGTGGATAGAAGGCAGTGGCGAGCCGTTGAGCGAGTGGCGAGCGGTCTTCGTCTACCACGGCGATGGCTGCCTGGTTGAGCGACAGGGGCGAGGCCACCGAGGCGGCCACAATCTGCACGGTAAAAACGAGCGCGATGAGCACCAACAGGGCAGGGGTGCGCCACAGCGACCACAGTTCCTTCACGCCCAGACGCCATACCGTAGCCCAACGCATGATCAACGAGCCTGTTTACGCAGCAGCAGCACACCAAGCACCAAGAGCACGGGGCCGGCGGCCGCGAGCGCCAGCAGCGAGGGGCCGAGGTCGTTGAAGTCAAGCGCCTTCACGAAAGCACCGCGGGAGATGGTGATGAAGTGGCTGGCAGGGTTGATCTGCCCCATGAAGGCGGCAAAACCTTCGAGCGAAGCGATGGGGTCGATCATGCCGGAATACTGCACGGCCAGGGTCATGGTGAGCACGGTGGTGAGGAAGATGGCGGCGATCTGGCTGCTCATGAAGGTGGAAATCAGCAGGCCCAGGCCGGTGGCGGCCACGGCATAGGCCAGGGCGCCCAGCAAGTAAGCGCTCAGGCTGCCGGTAAAGGGCACGCCCAGCACGAACACACCCACGGCCGTGAGCAGCAGTACGTTGATCATGGCCAGCACCACGTAGGGCAGTTGCTTACCGAGCAGGAATTCCAGGCGCGATACGGGAGTCACGTACAGGTTCACGATGGAACCCAGCTCTTTTTCGCGCACGATGGAGAGTGTGGCGAGCATGGTAGGAATGAAGAGCAGCACCAGGCCGATGACCGCGGGCACCATGGCAATGAGGCTTTCCACATTGGGGTTGTAGCGAAATCGGGTTTCGAGGGTAAACGGTTGCGCGGCGTTCACGTTCGGGCCTAGCAGGCGTGCCTGCTGCTGCAGCCAGTGGGCGTGGATGCCTTCAACGTAGGCTTCGGCAGTTTCGGCGCGTGAGGGCATGGCCCCGTCGATCCAGGCGCCAATGCTCACCGGCCGGCCCCGTGCCACGTCGCGAGCGAAACCAGGCGGGATTTCGATGGCCAGGCTCAATTCGCCGCTGCGCATGCGACGGTCGCGATCGTCGGCGTCGAGCAGTGGAGGGCGTTCGGTGAAGTAGCGGGAGCCGGCAATGTCGTGGGCATATTGGCGGCTGAGGGTGGTCTGGTCGTAGTCGAGCACGGCAAAGGGGAGGTCCTCCACATCCATGCTGATGCCATAGCCGAGCACGAGCAGCAGAACGAGGCTGCCGAAGAAGGCGAACGCCGCCCGGATCGGATCGCGGCGCAGTTCCATCGACTCGCGGCTGGCTACACCCAGTAGCCGTCCCAGGTCGAAAAAGCGGCGGGGGGCATCAGTGGAAGGGGGAGCGGTGACGGTCGTGCTGGCAGGGGCAGCGGTCGCGCTCGTTGCACTCTCTGCTGTGCGAACGCGTCGCGCCGAAGGGTTTTGGCTCTCCTCGCCGAGCTCGCTGCCGCCTTCGCCGTTTCCTTCGTGGAAAGAGAGTTCCTGAGGTGATGGTTCGGCTTCTTCTCGGCCGGCCTCGCGCTTGCTGGCGGCTTCTTCGCCTTCGCCGCTGGCCACCAACAGGTAATCGACGAAAGCGGCTTCGAGGTCGCCATCGTAGGGCGCGGCGATAGCTTCGGGCGTGTCGGAGACCAGCACGCGGCCGGCGTGCATGAGCGACATGCGGTCGCAGCGGCGCGCTTCGCTCATGAAGTGAGTGGAGAGGAAGATGGTGACGCCGTCACGTCGGGAAAGGTCGATGAGGCTCTGCCACAGGGCGTCGCGGGCGATGGGATCCACGCCTGAGGTGGGTTCGTCGAGAATCAGAATCTCGGGCTTGTGGATCATGGCCACGGCCAGCGAGAGACGCTGGGTAACACCCAAGGGAAGGGCGCTGGGCAGTTGGTCGAGGATGTCGACGAGCTCAAAACGTTCGGCCATTTCGGCCACGCGTGCGTCTACCTCATCAGCCGGCAGCTGGAACAGCTTGGCGTGCATGCTGAGGTTTTGCCGCACGGTGAGCTCGACGTAGAGCGAGAACGACTGGCTCATGTAGCCGACGCGACGACGGGTGTCGAGGTCGCGCGGGTCCACCTCGTGGCCCAGCAGCCAGGCGCGGCCTTCGCTCGCCGGCAGCAGGCCGGTGAGCATTTTCATGGTGGTGGTTTTGCCGCAGCCGTTGGAGCCCAGAAAGCCAAAGATTTCGCCGCGTGCGATACGAAAGCTCACGTTGTCCACGGCGGTGAAGTCACCGAAGCGCATGGTGAGGTTTTGCGCCTCGATCACTGGCGTGCTGTCTTGGCTTTCTTCACGCGGCGGAATGGTGAGTTGCCGGTGGCCAGCGCGCCGGCTCTCGGGGAGAAGGGCGATGAAGGCGTCGTCGAGGGTGTCGGTGCCCGTGCGCTCCTGCAGTTCCTGGGGCTTGCCGGTGGCCAGCACTTGGCCGCCGTCCATCGCCACCAGGCGGTCGAAGGTGGCGGCTTCGTCCAGATAGGCGGTGGCTACCACCACGCCCATGCCCGGCCGTTGGCTGCGAATGTGATCGATCAGCTCCCAGAATTGCCGGCGCGCCAGAGGGTCCACGCCGGTGGTGGGCTCGTCGAGAATCAGTAGGTCGGGGTCGTGGATGAGCGCGCAGCACAGGCCCAGTTTTTGCTTCATGCCGCCCGAGAGCTTGCCGGCTGGTCGGTGCGGAAAGGGCGCAAGCCCGGTAGCCTGGAGCAATTCATGCATGCGCGCCTCGCGCTCGGCGCGGCGCTGACCAAACAATCGGGCGAAGCTGTCGAGGTTCTCCCAAACCGTGAGGGTGGGATAGAGATTCTTGCCCAGGCCCTGGGGCATATAGGCGATGCGCGGGCCCACGGCGGTGCGCTGCTGGGCGCTGGCAAGGTTGGCACCCAGCGCGTGCACTTCGCCTTGCTGGACGCGGCGGGCGCCGGCCAAGAGGGCGAGCAGGGTGGATTTGCCCACGCCGTCGGGGCCGATCAAGCCGGTGAGGCAGTCGGCGGGGAATTCCACCGACACATCGTTGAGCGCCTGGATCTTGCCGTAGCGGTGCGACACCTGGCGCAGGCTTCCGGCCAGCGGTTGGGTGGGGCCGCTGGCGCCCCCTTGGAGATTGGGCGAGGCCCGCGTCATTGCATCAGCCCGGCCTGCAACCAATCAGGCCAGACCGCGTTGGGGTGAGTGCGCACGTAGGCCATGCCAGGCAGCCCGGGTTTCACGTATTCCGCATAGCGCTCCAGCAACTCGGGCGGCACGCGCACCCGAACGCGAAACATGAGGTCTTGGCGCTCTTCGGTGGTTTCTACCGCGCGCGGGGTGAATTGGGCCACGTCGGACAAGAACGACACTTCGCCAGGGATAGGGTGGTTGGGCGCGGCGTCCAAAAGCAGACGGGCTTCATCGCCGATCGCCAGTCGGCCAGCGGCCGAAGTGGGTAGAAAGATGGTCATGTACACGTCGCTCAAGTCGATCATGTTGAGCACGCGTCCGCCGGCGGGCACCACTTCACCCGGTTGAGCCACTCGATATTGCACGCGGCCCGCACGCGGAGCGCGCAGGATGCTGTCGTTGATCTGAGTGTCGATGCGTTCGATCGCAGCGGCGGCTGCGGCAATGCCGGCTTCCGCATCCACCACCTGCGCCTGGGCGGTGGCGATACGCGCCTCGGCTGCGGCCACTTGGGCGCGCGCTGCGTCGAGCGCGGCCTGGGCGCCGTTGACTCGCGCCCGGTCGTCGTCGAGCTCCTGACGTGAAATGGCCTTGTGGCCGATGAGCTGTTCAGAGCGCGCCAGCCGGCGCTGGGCGGCTTCAACCTCGGTTTGGCGTTGGGCCACCTGAGCCTGGGTGGCAGCATGGTCGGCTTCAGCCTGCTTCACGCCGCTCTCGGCGGCATCGCGCGAAATCTGCCGGCTGCGCAACTGGGCTTGGGCTTCGCGTCGTTGAGCTTCTAGGCTGTCGGTGTCCATGCGCGCGAGCACCTGATTCGCGACCACCGCATCGCCTTCCTCTACCGTCATCGTCATGACGCGTCCGCCGGTGGGCGATGCCACGTCGATACTCACCGCTTCGAGCCGACCATTGCCAGCCGCGATCCCCTCCGGCAGGGGCGGCGGCGCCAAACGCTGGGTCATAAACCAGGCGACGGCGATGGCTGCTGCCACCAGGGCCAGCCAGAGCAGCGGCGAGCGCAGAACGGAGCGGAGTTTCAAGGACATGGCGCCACGGAATATGAGGACGTGTCAGTTGCCGCCGATGATCTGCCGGCAACTGTGATGACACGATGGGGTGGGAGCCGCCCCGAGGGGCGGCGCGAGAGGCGAGAACAAGCACACACTCAGCGCTTGTCTCCCAGTGCGGCGGCGATTTTTTTGTCGGTCTGGTATTGATTCAGCGCATACACCGCCCAAATGGCGGCGGGAATCCAGCCGATGAGGGTGAGTTGCAGAATCAGGCAAAGCAGCCCCGACCAGGGTCGACCAATGGTGAAGAACACCAGCCAGGGCAAAAGCAGGGCAATCAGCAGACGCATGGAAGATTCCTTGAAGCAGCCTCGAAGAAAAAGGCCAATGTGCCGATTATTCCATTTATGGGCCGGGTTTGCCGCGAGCCGCGGATTCGCGCTTGCGGGTGCGATGGGGTGAGTTCGGGCGGCCGCCGCCGGCCGCATGACAAGTGCGATAATGACCCCCTCACTGGCGCATCGCGCAGCCGCCATGAAATCACCCATGGCTGGCAGTTTTATTCGGAATTCTCATCATGGCTGGCAGTACCCTCGGACATCTTTTTCGTGTCACCAATTTTGGTGAGTCACATGGCCCTGCAATCGGTTGCGTGATCGACGGCT
>JAJUJN010000298.1 GCA_029265335.1 Alcaligenaceae bacterium | reverse complement strand
TCACAGGCAGCGATCGATGGCAGTCCGATCGAGATTACCCGGTTGCGCTTTATTTGCAGGAGCCGATCATGGCACCTAACCAACCCAAGCAGAATGATCCCAAGAAAAGTCAGGATCAGAATCAACAGCAGGGCCAACAACCGAAGGCCCAACAACAGAAAGATCAGAAGCAATCTGATCAGCGGCGCTAAGCTACACCGCACCGCAAAACCAGCTTCGGCGGGTTTTTTTGTTTGTGGGGGGAAACTGTCGCTTGGCATGAGCGTCATGAAACACAACCGAATAAGCCAGCGTATCCGCTATCTGCTTGCCTCTCGGCTTGCGGTCGCTCCCCCGGGACGCGCTGGTCGATATCGCCGTTGAATTCAACGGTGCAAGAAGAACGGTTGCTGGCTAGGATGTTGCCTACTTAGGCTGAGTCTTTGTCACGCCGTCGCTCATACTCGTGTGACCTTTCACGCTCGCTCTATGGTCTTGCAATAGGATTTTCGATGCAGCACAAATACTTGACACCCGCCAATTCAGATCAATCATCCTTGGCTGCCCGGCGCTGGGTGATGCCGGTGTTATGTAGTCTGGTTCTGCCCTTGACAGCCTGCGGCAACGACGACGTCGATGCATCTGCCGCATCCGTCAGCTCCGAGGCGGGCTCCGCAGCGCAGGCTGAAACAGAAGTACAGGCAAAGACAGCAACGCAGGCAGAGACCGCAGTTCAGACGCCGGATTCCACGGAAGCTCAAGAAGTCGTGGAGATTACCCTTCCGCCCATCGCCGAAGAGCATCTGGCCTTGCTCAGCACAGAGCCAACCACGCATGCTTTTGGGCAAACCCTGCCGCGGCATGTTTGGATGGATTTGTCTGGCGTTATCACGCATCCCATGGAATATATCGAAGAGCTTGAGGAAGAAAGGCCCGCGCTGCAGATCGCCAAGCCTGGCGGTGCGCCTTACGAGCCCGAGGCTCATGTTTTCAAGCCGGCGGACGACACCGGCCGATTCGACTACATCCGCCAGGGCGGCACCAACGACCATGGACCTTACAAGCTGGTGATCCGTGAAAGCGTGATGCACGAGAATCAGGGCGATACCCCTCTCCTCACGGAGTTCCACATCAACCTGCCCGCGGGCGCGCAATCGGGGCAAAGCTACTCGGTGAAAGGTCAAAAGCAAGCCAGCGAAGAAGAGGTGCAGGCCTACGTGACGCCCGGTAGAAGCTCCGGCCTGCGCATGAACGAAGAGGCCGTGGGTGTTATTGATCTGATCGAAATCGGCGAAACCCTCAGTGCCGCCTGGGATATTCAGCTGGATAACGCCGACGGCGGCACTTTGCATTTTGTGGGGGCGGCTCGCGATATTCCGCTACAACCGCGCCTGGAGCTGCGGGCAGAGATCAAGCAGGAAAATCGAGAAGCTGAGAGCTTCAATCACCCAGCTAAATACGAGATGAGTGAGCTTTTTATTCCTGAAGAAAAGCGGGTAGTACGCACCTTGCGCGTGGTGGATCAAAATAATGCAGTGGCGGTAAACCTGCCTTTGGATATTACCCCCGGCAATTACACCGCGGGGGCAATTGCCGACGGCGACATTGGCTTTGGGGCGGGCTTGATGGAATCACCCGAATTGCAGGCCAATATCACCGTCGTGGAAAACGGCGATCAATACTACGACATCCAATTTGATTATAAAAGTGACGACAATACCTGGGGCAAAGGAGCCTTTGAGTTTCTGCCAAAAAACCTTCTCGAGAAATAGGCAATATCTTCAAAGGCTGAAGCCTCGGGCTCACAGGGGCGAGACACCAAACAGGAGCCGGTGCAAGCCGCCCAACACTATCAGGTAAGTGATCAGCCCCGCCACCAGAGAGATCACGTCATTTTTTCCCCACGCGACGCGAGCTCGGGGTGGTTGGTTGGCATGCCGGCGGCGCACCGACCACCAATCGGCCACAGCCCACACCAGAAATGCCCCGAAGAGTGCGATATCGGACCAGCTGCCATTAGCCAGCAAGTGCGCACACGCCCACAGTATGGTTGCCAGAAGCATGGGGTGGCCAACGAGCTGCCCAATGCGGCCCTTGATGTACGTAGCAAACAGCAAGGGAAAGACCGGCAGCATGAGCAGCAATGCAAGGTGCCGCATGCCGGCTGGCGGGTAGTACACCACCGGAACGTTGTAACGAGCGCGGCCATACCCCACGATGATCAGAATCAGGCCAACCGCGGCCACCGCCAGGTAGGGCCACTTCCATGCCCCTACCCCGCCGCCCCGCTCGATCACGCGATCGCGAATGCCTGGTGAGACGATCTGCAGAGAATGCACGCCCAGGAAAAGCACCAGACCCAGGATAAGAATAATCACGGTTTGCTCCATGGTGAGAGTTCGTCGCTATAATATGATATAACTTTAGTTAGAGTCAATAACCCAATGCGAAATTCTGCTACCCCCAGCCGCCGTCAGCGGGTTCGAGAAAACACCTTGACTGACATCCAACAGGCGGCCCGAGAGTTGCTCGTCAACGAGGGTGCCCAAGCGGTTTCCATCAATGCAGTGGCACGCCGGTTGGGCATGAGCGGGCCGGCCATCTATCGCTACTACGGCAGTCGCGACGACCTCATGGCCGGGCTGGCAGCCTCGCTCTATCGTGAAGTCACGGAGTGTCTGCAATCCGCGCGTGAATCTGGCGAAGTGAACGTGGTGGCTATGAGTCGGGCGCTACGCCACTGGGCCTTGGCAAATCCGGAGGGGTTTCGGCTTATCTTCGCCAGCCCACCGTTACCGATGACTAACGAAGCCCCGCAACGCGAAGATCGTCTGGCCGCCAATGATTTCGGTCGGGTTTTTTTTGAAGAAGTGGAAGCCTTGTGGCGAGGTCAAGGGTTTCCAACGCCTGCACCCGAGACCATCGACCCTCGTCTTAACGCTCAGCTGGTACGTTACGCCGACAACACCGGCAACTTGCTGCCGCCCGAAGCGGTTTACGTGTTTCTCAAGTGCTGGATCCGGCTCTATGGCCTGCTCTGCATGGAGATTCTCGAGCACCTTGACTTTGCCTTCACCGATGCCGAGCCTCTCTACGAAGCCTGCCTGCAGGAGCTCTGCGCCTGGCTGGATATCGAGTATCAGCCGCCGTCCTGATTGGTTTTGATCACCGACATGGCGGGCGGCTGCAACAAATCATGAACCTCATCGCGCGAGCCGTATAGCCAACGCTCCTCGTCGCGCGGCTCAATCGCCACCACCGAGCGCTTGTCTTGTTCGTGTGGCCCAAGTTTGGGCTTGGGCTTGTGCATGCGTCGCATCAAGGGGTGGTGATCGGCGTTCACGGTAAGCATGGTGTAGCTCTCTACCACCTCGCCTGTGGCGCGATCCACCCAGGTATTCCACAAGCCTGCCAAACCCCAGGGCGCACCATCGACCCGGGCGAAGGCCCACCAGACGTTCCGCCCAGTTTCCCAACAGGGTTC
>JAJUJN010000333.1 GCA_029265335.1 Alcaligenaceae bacterium | reverse complement strand
CCGAAGGCCGGCAGGCCAAAGCCAGGCGCGAAATCGCGGGCAGAGGGCAGGGCATAGGCGCAGACAATGAGGAAGTATCCGTGGCCGAGCGTGTGGCTCAGCTGCGTCGCGAATATTTCAATACGCTATGACAGAACGCTGGAAACCTGCGGCCACGGTTGCCGCCATTGTGGAGCGTGAGGGCCGCTTCCTCATGGTCGAGGAAGAAACGCCGGAAGGCTTGCGCTGGAATCAGCCTGCGGGGCATTTGGAACCTGACGAAACTCTGCTCGAAGCAGTCCAGCGCGAGACCCTCGAAGAAACCGCACACGAACTGCAGGCTCACGGCTTGTTGGGCATCTATTTGGCGCCGGCTGGTGCCGGGGCTTTTCTGCGTTTCGCCTTTGTGGGGAGTGTGGGGGAGCCGCTCGACCAACCGCTCGAAGAACCCATCCAACGGGTGTTCTGGGCCGATGCCGACACGCTCTATGCCAATCGCCACCGTATTCGCAGCCCGATGGTGTTGTGGAGTGTCAATGATTACCTACTGGCCGTGGAACAAGGCCGACCCTGGCTGCCGCTCGATGCCGTGAGCTTTTTGCCGCCAGGCGTCTGGCCGCAGACGGTGTCGGTCGCCAGCAGCAGTGCGCTGAGCGAGCGCTGATTGCGAATTCGCCCGAGCGCTTGTAGATGCGTGTTGCTTGGCGCATGATCCGCTTCGGGGAACCTCAGCCCCTGCTTGGGCTCTATTCATACCAGTTGTAAGAATGAGGATGAGGGCGATCTCGCTGAGGTGAGGTCGCGGCGAGCCCGGCGGCAAGCTGGGCAGCCTCATGATTTTTCAAGCCCATTCGCTTGCCATCAATTCCGGAGATTCACGTGAAATTCCTGACATTTCTGCATCAAGGCGGCACCCGCATCGGGTTGCAGGTACACGACAGCGTCATTGATCTCAACGCCCACACGGCGGAGCTGCCCACCGACCTCGGCGCGGCCTTGGCGGCTGGGGTCAACTTGCAGGAAGTCGCGCAGCAAGCCTTGGCGAGCAATGCGCCTCGTCTGTCTCTGGCCGAACTCGAACTGGCGCCTGTGGTGCCTTCTCCCGGCAAAATCATTTGCCTGGGCTTGAACTACGAAGACCATGCCGCCGAGAGCAAGCGCGACCGCCCCGATTACCCTTGGTTCTTCCTGCGCAGCGCCACCTCGCTGATGGCGCACAACGCTCCGGCGCTGTTGCCCCGGGTGTCGGAGCGCTTCGATTGGGAGGCCGAGCTTGCCGTGGTGATCGGCAAGCGTTGCAAGCATCTCACCTACGATAACGCCCTCGACGCCGTGTTTGGCTATTCGTGCTTCAACGATATTTCGGTGCGCGACTACCAACGCAAATCGCCGCAATGGACGATCGGCAAGAACTTCGACGCCACCGGAGGCTTTGGCCCGGTGCTGGTCACCGCCGATGAGCTGCCTGCAGGCGCCCGCGAGCTGCGTATTCAGTGTCGGGTGAATGGAGCCATCATGCAGGATGCCAACACCTCCGACATGATTTTCGACGTGGCCGAAACCCTGCGGCTCATCACCGAAGGCCTCACGCTGGAGCCGGGCGACGTGGTGGTGATGGGTACACCCGCCGGGGTGGGTCAGGCACGCACCCCGCCCGTGTTCATGAAAGATGGCGATGTCGTCGAAGTGGAAATCGAAAAGGTGGGCCTGTTGCGCAACCCGGTGGTGGCCGAGAAGGCGTGAGGGCTGCTGCAGAGGCAGAGCACTCAAAATGTAATGACGATAGGTAAGGCATGAGTGTAGGGCCGCGTAAAAAACGCGTCGTGGTGGGAATGTCGGGGGGCGTGGATTCCTCGGTTACCGCCTGGCTGCTCAAACAACAGGGCCACGAGGTGGTGGGTCTGTTCATGAAGAACTGGGAAGACGACGACGATTCCGAGTACTGCTCCACGCGGCAGGATCTCATCGACGCGGCGAGCGTGGCCGACCTCATCGGCATTGAGCTGGAGGCGGTGAACTTTGCCGACGAATACAAAGATCGGGTGTTCGCCGAATTCCTGCGCGAGTATTCGGCGGGGCGCACGCCCAACCCCGATGTGCTCTGCAACGCCGAGATCAAATTCAAGGCGTTTCTTGATCACGCCATGGCTCTGGGGGCGGAACATATCGCCACCGGCCATTATGCTCGGGTACGGCGCGCGGAAGGGCCAGCGGGCAGCCGCATGCAACTACTGCGCGGTGTAGATGCCAGCAAAGACCAAAGCTATTTCCTGCACCGGCTCACCCAGGCGCAGCTGGAACGAACCTGGTTTCCGCTGGGTGAGCTCAACAAGAGCGAAGTGCGTCGCATTGCCACCGAGATCGGTCTGCCCAACGCGAGCAAGAAAGATTCCACCGGAATCTGCTTCATCGGTGAGCGGCCGTTTCGCGAGTTTCTGTCGCGTTATCTGCCCACCCAGCCCGGCCCCATCCTCACCGACGATGGTCAGGAGGTGGGGCAGCACGTGGGCCTGTCGTTCTACACCCTGGGGCAGCGCAAGGGCTTGGGCATCGGCGGCGTGCGTGGCCGTCAGCAGGCCGACGGCACGGCCAACGCCTGGTATGCGGCGCGCAAGGACCTTGCCGCCAACGTGCTGTATGTGGTTCAAGGCCACGATCACCCGTGGTTGCTCCAACGCAGCTTGGTGGCGCAAGACGCCAGTTGGGTGGCGGGCGAGCCGCCAGCGGCTGGCTGCTATGGCGTGAAGTCACGCTACCGGCAGGCCGATGCGGCGGGCACATTGCAAGTTCAGGAGCCGGGTGCCTTTCGGGTAGATTTCGACGAACCGCAATGGGCTGTCACCCCGGGTCAATCCGCTGTCCTGTACGATGGTGACATCTGTCTTGGCGGTGGCATCATCCATTCCGCCGAGTAAATCGAAGAGTCGGCTCCTCGCGTTGCCGCCGGAGCAGAATGCCCGGCTATAATTCCTATTTCATTCCGCGCCGCAATTCATTTGCGGTGTCAAAGGCAATGACCAAATACGTATTCGTCACCGGCGGTGTGGTGTCCTCTTTGGGTAAGGGCATCGCCGCCGCGTCTCTGGGCGCGATTCTCGAGTCGCGGGG
>JAJUJN010000539.1 GCA_029265335.1 Alcaligenaceae bacterium | reverse complement strand
TTGAGCATGAACCCGGCTCTGGGCCAAAGTGAATTCCTGAAAAGTTTCCCCGCTGTCGCGCAACGACTGCAACAGTCGTGCCGAAGGGGTCAAGCTGGCATCATCGACTTTCTTGCGTTGAGCCTCAAGCGCGGCCACGTGGCCGCCATGAAGCGTGGTTCGATCGAGCGCTCGCGCACAGGCTTCGAGCCCAGGCCAGATGAGGTCGGCGAAGGCTGGCAGCGTGATGGGCCGGTGATGCCACGACAGTTTGAGGTCGGGCCGGCGCCCCTCGCGTACCACCTTGGCAAAGTTGTTTCCGCTTTCTTCGCACCAGCCATCTTGCGGCAGATTGGGGCTGTGTTCGAGGGCACAGAAGGTGAGAAAAACGCGCAGGAAGCGGGTGCTGTCGAGCGAAATACCGATGGGGTCGAACGGGTCGATATCGAGGCAGCGCACTTCTACATACTCCACCCCTCGATCATGCAGGGCGCGCAAAGCACGCTCGCCGCGCTGCGCCACCCGTTTTGGCCGAATATTGGCGTAATACTCGTTTTCGATCTGCAGGATGTGGGTGCTGAGCTGCTGCCACTCACCGTTGCGCCGGGTGCCCAAGGCCTGGTAGGCCGGCCAGGGGTGATTGACCGCGTGATAGAGGTTGTCGAGATAGGCCGACAGATTGGTGTAACAGGGGCGTAGCCCCGCCTGGGCCTTGTTGTGATAACCCAGATCGCTCATGCGCAAACTGGTGGCCCAGGGCAGGTAGAGCGTATCGCCGTGCATGCGTTCGAGCTCGTGGGGGCGACCCTGCAGAAAGCTCTCGGAGAGCGCGGGCGAGGCGCCCAGCAGATACATCAGCAACCAGCTATAGCGACTGAAATTGCGGATGAGGGCCATATAGCCTTCGGATTGGCGTTCCTGCGCCGAGCGTTCGTCGGTGACTTCGAAATCGGGCAACAGCAGGGGCCACAGCTCGTCGCTGAACGAAAAGTTGAAATGTACGCCCGCGATGCATTGCATGGCCTTGCCGTAACGCAAGGCCAGCCCGCGGCGGTAGATATGCCGCAACATGCCGCTGTTCGATGTGCCATACCAGCCGATAGGGATATCGGCCTCGCG
>JAJUJN010000518.1 GCA_029265335.1 Alcaligenaceae bacterium | reverse complement strand
GCTCCCCCTTTGTTTGCTGTTGGCGTTCTATCTGCGCCTCGGCGACCCCTCCTTGACCTACCGTTACGGTATCGCAGCACCGCTGGTGATGGCTGTTGCCACCATCCCGGTGTTCTACGCCATGGGGCTCTACCGCAACGTGGTGCGCTACATCGACATCTCGGTGTTCAAGGCGGCAGCAGCGGGGCCTGCAATTCTGGCGATCGCCACGTATTTCGTCACCTTGGCGAGCACGGGGGTGGCGCCGCCCCGAGGCAGCCTGTTCATTTATTGGAGCTTGGCTTTCGGCTACGTGCTGGTGTCGCGCTTCAGTGCACGCGCGCTGTTGCGTTCTGCGCAGAACCGAGAAGAAGCGCCGCCCGTGCGCGTGGCCATTTACGGCGCCGGCGAAGCAGGCTTTCAGTTGGCCAACGCGCTGCGTGCTACGCGGGCGTATGTGCCGATGTGCTTTTTCGATGACGATCCCCACCTCGACAAAGCTTATGTGTCGGGCGTGCGTGTGCATTCGCTCCGTAATTTGCAGAAGCGGGTAGACCAATACGGCGTTGAGCAGATCATCATTGCGATTCCGTCGGCGTCGCCACAGCGGCGTCGGGATATTGTGGATCAGCTCTCGAAACTGGGCGTGGCAGTGCGTACGCTGCCGCCCATCGACGAGCTGGTGGGTGGCAAGATCACTGCACAATCGGTGCGCGATATCAAGGTAGAAGACCTGCTTGGTCGCGCTCCCGTGCCGCCCATGCCGGAGCTCTTTGCCCGCAATATCTACGATCAGGCCGTGTTGGTCACGGGCGCGGGAGGCTCGATCGGGAGCGAGCTCTGCCGCCAGATTCTGTCGCAAGGGCCGCGCTGCCTGGTGTTGCTCGACGCGAGCGAACTCGCGCTGTATCAGGTGGAGCGCGAGCTGCGCGCTCGGTCACCCAAGATCGAAATCCACTCGGTGTTGGGCTCGGTCACGCACGAGCCGTTGATGCGTGAAATCGTGCAGCAATACGACATCCACACCATCTATCACGCGGCCGCCTACAAGCACGTGCCTCTGGTGGAAATGAACCCGGGCGAGGGTGTGCTGAATAACGTGCTCGGCAGCCTGGTGGTGGCGCGTGTGGCGCGCGAAGAGGGCGTGCAAACCTGCGTGCTCATTTCTACCGACAAAGCCGTGCGACCCACCAACGTGATGGGGGCCAGCAAGCGCTGCGCCGAGCTCATTTTCCAGGGCATGGCCACCTTGCCCGGCACGGACACGGTCTTCAGCATGGTGCGTTTCGGCAACGTGCTGGGCTCGTCGGGTTCGGTGGTGCCACTGTTTCAAGAGCAGATCGCGCGCGGTGGCCCCATCACACTCACCGACCCTCGCATGACACGCTACTTCATGCTCATTCCCGAGGCG
>JAJUJN010000247.1 GCA_029265335.1 Alcaligenaceae bacterium | reverse complement strand
CCGTTCGTCGGGCAAAATGGGTTTCGCGATTGCCCGCGCTGCCTTCGAAGCCGGTGCCCACGTCACTCTCATTTCGGGCCCAGTGGCTTTGCCCACCCCCTTTGGTGTGAATCGCTACGACGTAGAAACCGCTCGCGAAATGCTTGCCTCGGTTGAAGCCGGCCTGCCCGACTGCGACATCTTTATCGCGGTCGCTGCCGTCGCCGATTGGCGCCCACGAGTGGTGAGTGATCTCAAGCTGAAGAAAGACAGCAACGCCAATCCGCCCACGCTGGAGCTGGAGCCCAACCCCGACATTCTGGCCACCGTGGCGGCACAGCCCAATGCGCCTTACTGCGTGGGATTTGCGGCCGAAACGCACGACATGGAAAATCACGCCCGCAGCAAGCGCGAGCGCAAAAAGGTGCCCCTGCTGGTGGGCAATCTGGCGCAGCGGGCCCTGGGCGCGGACGATACCGAGTTGATGCTGTTCGACGCCGCCGGCAGCCACCCCCTGCCCCGCCAGAGCAAGCTCGCCGCCGCGCGGCTGCTCATCAGCGAAATCGCCAAGCGCCTTCCCGCCACTCCCGCCCCATGAGTCTGAACCTTCTCTGCACATGAAACGATCCATCGAAGCCCGCATTGTCGACCCTCGTCTGGGAGAAAGCGTCCCCCTTCCTTCCTACGCCACCGACGGCGCAGCCGCCATCGATCTGCGCGCCTGCCTCGACTCGCCCCTGGTGTTGCTGCCCGGCGGCCGAGAACTGGTGGCCACCGGCCTGGCCATCAACACGATGGACCCCAACCTGGTTGCCATCGTGGCTTCGCGCTCAGGTCTGTCGCTCAAGCATGGCGTACGGGTGGCGCAGGGCATCGGCGTGATCGATGCCGATTACCACGGCGAAATCAAAGTGATTCTGGCCAACGACGGCACCGCGGCCTACACGGTGGAACCCGGTGAACGCATCGCCCAACTCCTTTTCCAGCCCGTGGTGCGCGTCGATTTTCGTTATGTAGACACCTTCTCCACCCAAACCCGTCGAGGCGAAGGAGGTTTTGGGCACAGCGGCAAGAAATAGGCCGCTATCGTGCCAACTCAGGCGGCCGCCGGGTGGCACCCCGCGTAACCCACTGCCAAGGCCCTATCGCCCTTCGATTACCGCGTCCAGAAACTGTTTGGTGCGCTCCTGCTTCGGTTGCTGAAAAAGCTCGGCAGAGGGCGCGTCTTCCACAATTCTGCCCTCGTCGAAGAAGAGGGTGCGGTCGGAAGATTGCTCGGCGAACGACATCTGATGGGTGACGATGATCATGGTCATGGTTCGCTGGGCGGCCAGGTCGCGCATGATGCGCAGAATGCCGCCGACCAGTTCCGGATCCAGCGCCGAGGTGACCTCATCGAACAGCATGATCTCGGGCTCCATGGCCAGAGCCCGTGCAATGCCCACGCGCTGCTTCTGCCCACCCGAGAGGTGGCCCGGGTAGGCGTCGAGCTTGTCGCCCAGCCCCACCATTTCGAGGTATTCGCGCGCCCGGTCGCGAGCCTCGTTGCGCGACAGGCGCATCACCTGACGCGGCGCTTCGGCCACATTCCCCAGGGCCGTCATGTGAGGGAACAGGTTGAAGTGCTGAAACACCATGCCCACCTTGCCGCGCAGGCGACGCACATGGGCGTTGCTTGCCGGCTTTTCGCCACCGTTGCGCGTGGGCTCGGTCCAGATCGACTCGCCATCGATGCGAATGGTGCCTTCGCTGGGGCGATCGAGGGTCATCAGCAGTCGCAACAGGGTGGATTTACCCGAGCCCGAAGGGCCGATCACGCTGACAGTCTGGGCAGCGTCGATATGCAGGTTCAAGCCCTTGAGCACGTGTAGATCGCCGTAACGCTTGTGAACGTTCTCCAGATCAATGCTGGCTGCCATGCCGATCCTCCCTTCTGGCGCTGCCCTTCCCTGGCGCAGCGCGGTTTGATTCCCAATGCGTGTGCGGGCGACTCTAGCTACTCTTCAAAGCCTGCCCTTCAAAGCCGCTCCCCCGGGAGCCGCAACCAGCGCTCGGTGCGCCGCACCAACCAGGCCGCGGCCAGACTGAGCACCAGGAACATGATGCCCACGATGGTGATGGGCTCGGTGTAACGGAAGCTGGCCGAACCGATGATCTTGGCCTCTTGCAGCACTTCCACCACCGTGATGGCCGAGAGCAGCGGCGTGTCTTTGAACATGGCCACCAGGTAGTTGCCGAGGGCCGGCACAATGGGTGGAATGGCCTGCGGCAACACGATGCCGGTGGCTGTGCGCCACCGGCTCAGGTTGAGCGACTGCGCAGCTTCCCATTGCCCGCGGGGCACACTTTCGATTCCTGCGCGATACACCTCGGCGCAGTAGGCCGCGTAATGCAGGCCTAGCGCCAGGATGCCGGTGAGCAAGGCCGACATTTTCACGCCCAGCCCTGGCAGCACGAAGAAGAAGAAATACAGCTGCACCAGCAAGGGCGTGCTGCGCACGAACTCGATCACAAAAGCCACCGGCCACGAGACCCAGCGCCAAGGCGCCTGGCGGCCCGCGGCGAGCAACAGGCCAAGCGTCATGGCCAGCAGCATGCCGAGCACGGTAGCCTGAATGGTGATCTGCAGGGCGTCGAGCAGGCGCGGCAGGATCGCCCAGGCGTAATCCCAGTCGAAGATCATGGTCGCTCCCCCCGGCGCAAGCGCAGCCAACGCTCCAAGCTCCGTATCACGGCGGTAATCACCAGCGCCACGGCAAAATAGATCAACAGCACCAGGGTGAAAATCTCGATCGTGCGCAAGGTGTCGGAACGCAACAGCTGCGCGCGGAAGGTGAGATCGGCAATGGTGATGAGCGATACCAGCGCCGTATTCTTGAGCAGCTCAATAAGGAGGTTGCCGGTGGGCGGCAGCATGGCCGCCACCGCCTGCGGCAACACGACGCGACGCAAGGCCTGGCTGCGGGTGAGATTGAGCGCCAGGGCGGCCTCGCGTTGCCCGCTGGGCACAGCCCGAACGGCGCCGCGCACCACTTCTGCGCCGTAAGCGCCCGAATTCAAGCCCAGCACCAGTATGCCGGCCATCAGGGCCGGCATGCTCAGCCCGAACAATGGCAGAACATAGTAGAACCAGAAGAGCTGGACCAGCGCCGAGGTGCCCCTGAAGGTTTCTACATAGATAGCAGCCGGCCAAGACACCAGGCCCCAGGGCGCAGCCCGTGCCAAGCCGGCAAGCACGGCGAGCGGCACCGCCACGACCAGAGCGCCGCCAAACACCTGCAAAGTGATCAGCAGGCCTTCGCCCAGCGACGGCAACAGCGCGAGCGTATCGGCGAAAGGCACGGATCAACCCGCGCAGAGTTGCTCAGCGGTGACATCGCCGGGCAGCTCGCCGGCGGTAAAGCCGAAGGGCTCCACGCTCTGCAAATGAGCGTCGGTGCCCAGGTAGTCGGCAAGAATATCGTTGAAGGCGTTGCGCATTTCGGCGTCGCTCTGGCGAAAGGCAAACGCCCCATGACCGCGCACGCTGGCGCCGTCAACCACCGGATCGGTGAAGGGATCGGCCCGCTCTACCCCCTGAGCATCTTTCTGCAATAGGTCGTTCACCGTGAGCGCCGTGGCGGCGTAGGCGTCGACTCGCCCTGATTGCACGCCTGCCATGGCGCTGGCGGCATCGGGAAACACCACCACTCGGCTGGCCGGCACATCGCTATTGGCCGCATAGTCGGACTCGATGGCGCCCACCACCACGCCCAGCGTGGCGTCGTCGTGGTTGGCGATGTCTTCGAAGCTGTGCAACTCTTTGGGGTTGCCTTCGGCCACGATGAAGGCCGAGCCTATGCCGTAGGTGGGGTTGGAAAACAGCACCTGTTCGCAACGTGCAGGGGTGATGTACATGCCGGCGGCAATCACATCGAAGCGTTCGGCCTGCAAGCCCGGAATGAGCGAGCCGAAT
>JAJUJN010000513.1 GCA_029265335.1 Alcaligenaceae bacterium | reverse complement strand
TGATCAACAAATACATCGCCGACAACGAAATCGCCCGGCGCGCCAAGGTAGACACCACCGGCGACGACATGCGTGAAGGCCTGGCCTGCGTACTGTCGGTGAAGGTGCCCGAGCCCAAATTCAGCAGCCAGACCAAAGACAAACTCGTGTCGAGCGAAGTGCGACCGGCGGTAGAAGACGCGGTAAGCCGCGCCCTCGAAACCTGGCTGCTCGAACACCCGGCCGACGCCCGCGCCGTGTGCGGCAAGATCGTGGAGGCCGCCAGAGCCCGCGACGCCGCCCGCAAGGCGCGCGAGATGACGCGACGCAAAAGCGTGCTCGAAGGCGCGGGCCTGCCCGGCAAACTGGCCGACTGCCAAGAAAAAGACCCTGCGCTTTCCGAACTCTATATTGTGGAGGGTGACTCCGCTGGCGGTTCGGCCAAACAAGGCCGTGACCGCAAGTTCCAGGCCATTCTGCCGCTGCGCGGCAAAGTGCTCAACGTGGAGCGCGCGCGTTTCGATCGCTTGATCTCCAGCGAAGCCATCACCACGCTCATTACGGCTCTGGGCACCAGTATCGGGCCCGACTTCGACATCGACAAGCTGCGCTATCACCGCATCATCATCATGACCGACGCCGACGTCGATGGCGCCCACATCCGCACTTTGTTGCTCACGCTGTTCTATCGGCAAATGCCGGAGCTCATCGAGCGTGGCCATATCTACATCGCCCAGCCGCCGCTCTACCGCGTGAAGCAGGGTCGCGAAGAGTTCTACCTCAAAGACGATCAGGAAGAAGTCCAGTTCATGACCCAGCTGTCGCTCAAAGGTGCGCGCCTGCAGCCCTCCGAAGACAGCGACATGATCGAAGGCGACGCGCTGGCCGAGCTCATGCGCAAATACAACCTGGCCAACGCCATCATCGAGCGCCTGTCGCGCCGACTCGATCGTGGCGTGCTCCAGGCCATTTTGCAAGGCGCCACTATCGACCTCTCTTCGATCGATGCCGCGCGCAACAGCGCCGCGGAGCTCGGTCGCCGCTTGCACAACCCCCTGCTCACGCAGCAAGTGCATGTCGAGGCGCTGGTCGACGCCGAAAGTGAACGGCCCATCCTGCAAATTCAACGCAATCACCACGGCAACATCAAAACCACCGTGCTCGATACCGAGTTTGTGGAAGGCAACGAATACGCCGCTCTGCGCAATGCCGCTGCCACTTTCCAAGACCTTCTGGGCGAAGGCGCTCGCGTGTATCGGGGCGAAGGCGAACGCGCACGCAACGCCGCGATCAAAACCTTCAGCGAGGCGGTTGAGTGGCTGCTCAGTGAAGCCGAGCGTGGCGTCAGCAAGCAACGCTACAAAGGGCTGGGCGAAATGAACGCTAATCAGCTCTGGGAAACCACCATGGATCCCGAAGTACGCCGCCTGCTGCGCGTGCAGATCGAAGACGCTAT
>JAJUJN010000471.1 GCA_029265335.1 Alcaligenaceae bacterium | reverse complement strand
CCACCCTCTCGCGCCGTGGCCTGCTCCAGCACCGCCACTTGCTGAGGCAGATAACCCAGCTCGGCAAGGCTGTCTTCGGCCTGAGCGTCCAGGCGCAACAGGCGAAAGCACACCGAAGGGCCGGCATCGGTGGCCAACGACGCCCAGCGCAACATCACGGGTCGCCCTTTGATTTCAAGGTGAATCTGCCCCTGCTGCTCCAGGCCGGGATCGAACACCGCTCCATTGCCGCCTCGCACTCGCATCCAGGCCACGGCCAGGATCTCCTGCAGCGTGGCGGTGGGCATACCGGCGAAGCGGCTGGGTGCCACGTATCGACCGGCAATGCTGTAACGCACTTCCGACTCTGCGGCGCGAAGCTGGATATTGATATGAAGATCGCTCGCTTCGTGCTCGAAACCCCAGGCGACCATGTCGAGAAAGGCGTCGGCCATGCGCGAGCGCGAACTCGCTGCCGTCGACGCGCTGGCCTGACCCTCCGTGAGCAGCTGGCCCCGCACCACCGCCAACAGCAACGGAGCGGTCACCTTCAGCTTGGTAGGGTGGGCCAAGCGATAACCGCGTTCGCGCAGAAGCCGCTCAAGCTCACGCACTTGATCGCTGTCGCACCAATCCTCCAGTGTCAGGATGGCCACACTGCCGTCGAGCAACTCCACCGGGCAATAGCGCTCCTGGTTGGCATCCAGGCCCAGGCGGCCCGCCAATGAGCGCAACACACGCCAAGGCAGGTTGGCGTGAGTGTTCGTCGGCGTGGTTTCGCCCGCCGGCACAGACGCCTCCTGCGCTGGGGCTGCGGCCGCTGCTCCACTGCGGGTCCGCAACGAAGCAGCCTCGCGCGCTACGATCGGTGGCATGACACTCGCGGGCTGGCGACGCCGCCATGGCAGGTTCAGCAATGGCTTCATTCAACGCTCCGCCCACACGCCCGGCAGGGGCTGATCCAGCAGATGTTGCGATCGCAAAGGATTCTGGGCGGTGGAGGCCTGGTAGCACACTGTGTGGTTTCTGCCGCCATTGACCGGGCGCAGCACCACACAGCGATCCACCACTTTGACCAAGCGGTATTCGCGCGAGTCGTTGCGCGCATTCAGTGGCAGACTGGCGCCGGGCCGGTAATGCCGCAGTCGGCCGTCGACTTCCAGCCAAATCGTGTAGTCGGGATGCGTGCCATAGACCGCACGCACGCGCGGTGGCAAGCGCTTGGGGGCCACGCCTTCTGCCTTGCCGTTAGCTGCCGGTGATTTTTCCACGGTGTCAGGGCGTGCACGACGACTCTCTTCTGTCATCCAGTCCCGCACCAGACTGGCCTCTTGTTGCCAAGCGCCAGAAGCCGGCGAGCTGAGTGTGTCAGCGTGGACGGCCGACGGCACATAGCCAACGAGAAGCGTCATGGTCAACAAGAAGCGTCGCGGCCACGTAGCGCTGCCGTGGGCGCCTGTGCTCGCCAAACAGCGATCAGATCGGGGCCAGGCCAGGCTCAGGGCTTTCATAGAGGGTTCCTTGAAGAGTCAACATCAGAGAGCTACGGGTGAGACCCGGCTGGGGTTCGCGACCGAATTGAACGACGAGCGACCGCCAGGCAATTCGCTGGGTGAGCGCGTCTTCGAGGACGCTGAGACTGCGCAGCGGTCCGTACAGCAGGAGTGAACGTTGGGTGGGTGGGCGCCAGCCGGATGGCTGAGGCGGAACCACCTGACCCTGTGCTACGCGGGGTTGCAACAGCACCGGCTCAGCCTGCCCTATTTCCACCCGTTGCCAGGCGACGCGCCACTGCAGCAGGCGATCGGCATCGATCAGCCAGAGCCCT
>JAJUJN010000523.1 GCA_029265335.1 Alcaligenaceae bacterium | reverse complement strand
AGATCGTGGGCGAGGCCGAGGCCGCCGAGGGTCGCCAGTTCCGCATCGAAGTGGAGCTGGAGCACGACGGCGAAACCCGCGTGTTGCACGGTGAAGGCGACGGCGCCATTTCGGCCTTCGTCAACGCCCTCGAGCTGCCGATTCGCATCATGGATTACCACGAGCACGCCGTCGGCACGGGCACCGACACCCAGGCGGCGTGTTACATCGAACTGCGCTTGGGCGACTCCAACACCGGCTTCGGCGTGGGTGTGCACCGCGATATCGTCACTGCCTCGTTCATGGCGGTGTTGAGTGCGGTCAACCGTCATCTGCAGCAGGGCGTCAACGCCAAATCTCAAGAACAAGCGGCTTGATGAGCGCGTCGAAAATAATCCAGCCCGGCAGCGCCCCGGGCTGGATTACTGCAATATCACGGACATCCACTAGAATGTCGTGTTTGCCATAGTTCGAGCCCTCTCTGTCACGTGAACTCTTCTGCCGTACTCGAATTCAAGAGCGCAGCCCTTTATGCTTTGCGCCTGGTGCTCCGCCATCATCGTACTGAGGAGCTGCTGGAGGCTTTATCGGCTCGTATCCACGAAGCCGGGGAGCTCTTCCGCGATGAACCCGTGGTGATCGACGCCCAGGCGCTCGAAGCCGCCCCCGATTGGTCGGCTCTCACCGCCCGCTTGCAAGAACATGGGCTGATACCTCTCGGCGTGAGCGCGCCCAGCTCATTGCAAGAAAGTGTGGCGGCGGCCGGTCTGGCCGTGCTCCACCTGCAAGGGCCGCGCGAACCCAGCCACAGCATCCACCGCGACCCTGACGACATCTCACTCGACCAGAGCCAGATGGGCGTGGCACATGCGGCCCAGCCCGACATGTCCGAGCCTGCACGTGCCGGCGCCACCGAAAGCCACGACACGGCGAACCCCGCGGTTGCTCCCCAAGCCGACGCCGAAGCTCAGTCATCGCCCAGCGAGCCGGCAAACCCCATTCCTGCCACTGGTCAGCCACCCGCCGAAGCCGCTGGCAATGGCGCGCCCACCTATCGCCCCACACTCATTCTCGATCGCCCTCTGCGCTCGGGCCAAAAAGTGTATGCGCGACAAGCCGATTTGATTGTGATTGGTATGGTGAGCCCTGGCGCCGAGGTCATCGCCGACGGCAACATTCACGTTTATGGCGCCTTGCGCGGCAAGGCCATGGCGGGGGCGCAGGGCGACGAACACGCCCGTATCTTTACCACCCGCCTCGACGCCGAACTGGTGGCCGTCGCGGGTGTGTATCGTGTCATTGAAGCCCAATTGCCCACCGAGGTGCACGACCGCGCTGCCACGGTGCGCCTCGAGCAGGGCCAATTGCAACTCCTGCCGCTGGTGATCT
>JAJUJN010000132.1 GCA_029265335.1 Alcaligenaceae bacterium | reverse complement strand
CTTCACCAGAACCTCACCGCTCGCGGAGAAAACGTCACGGTGATCGTGAAGCCGGGAGTGGCCCACACTTATCCGCACGAAACCGACCTCCTGGTGGGTGATGCCGCCAGCGAAGAAGTGCTGATTCAGGCAGGCGTCAAGCAGGCCAGCCACGTTTTGGCCATGACGGCGGAAGATGCCGACAACGCCTTCATCGTGCTGGCCGCCAAAGCGGTTGAAGGTGCGCAGGCGCGCACGGTGGCTGTGGTCAACAACAATCACAACCTCGAGAAGGTCCGCACGGTAAAACCCGATCTGGTGTTTTCGCCGCAATTGCTGGGCGCCGAACTGCTGATGCGACTATTGCGCGGAGAGTCTCTCGACGCCGACCGCATCGCGCAATGGTTTGTTTCCAGAGGCGACTCCCCGGAGGACGCTCCGTCGCAAGCGGCAGGGTCGCAAGCCAGCTGAACGCTCAGCCTCAGGCCACCAGGCGCCGTACGCGGTTGCGGCCTGCTCGCTTGGCTTCGTACAACGCGCGGTCAGCCTGCCGCAGTGTGGCCTCGGGCTCGCCGGGGGCAATGCCCGCCACACCGACACTGATGGTGTAGCGCAGCACCTCACCGTCGTCGCGCTGGAAGGGTTGGGCGGCAACGGCAGCCCGCAGCCGATCAGCCAGGCCTTCGGCATCGTCGAGACGCACGCGCGGCAGCAGCACGGCAAATTCCTCACCGCCCAACCGAGCTGCGATGTCGCCTTCGCGCAGCCGTGCAGAAAAATGCGCTGCCAACTGCTGCAACACCGCGTCGCCACTGGCATGGCCATGGGTGTCATTGATGTGCTTGAAATGATCCACATCGATCATGAGCACGGCCCCTGGCTGCTCCGCCGACCAATCGCTGGCGTCGCTGGCCAGACGCAGATGCTCCATGAAGCTGCGCCGATTGGGCAAACCGGTGAGCTCGTCGGTGTGGGCCAGGCGAGCCAGGCGTCGTTCGTTGCGTTTGCGTTCGGTGATATCACGGAAGAGCCAAACCTGGCCCAATCTCTCGTGCTTGGCCGTGACGGGCACGCATTCAACCTGGAGAAAGCGTCCCGCCGGCGTGACCACCTCGCGCTCGCGTCGCGCGTCGGCCGGATGTTCATTGGTGTTGGGCGTGGACGCCGGCAGGAGCCAGGTGGCATACGGTTCGCCCAAAGTTTGGCAAAGCTCCTCGTGACTGAGACCTTCGAGCTGTTGGGGATCTTGCTCGATGTCGAATAACTGGGTGAGGCGGGCGTTCACCAGTGCGATGGTGGCATCTTCGTCTTCCACAATCACGCCGCCCGGATAGCGTTCGAGCAGGGTAATCAGCCGTTGACGCTCGCGCGCCAGAGCGCTGGTGGCCAGATGCATATCGGTGATGTCGTTCAAGGTCCACACCACCTCGCTCTCGCTGTCGTTCGGGTCGCGCAGCACGCCATGCATGTCGAACCAGCGGCGCTCACCTTTGCCGTCGATCAGCGGCCAGGTGAGGCGCACATAGTGCTGATTGCGCATCACTTCGTACTGCTGCTGCAGAAAGTCGTAACTCGCTTCGTCGAGGTGGAGCTCACGGATCGAAGGCAGCGAGGCACCTTCTGCCGGCAAAAAGATCTCGCGGGCGCGCTGATTGGCCTCGAGCACTTCGCGCCCGGCTGTCATCAGCACAATCGCCGACTGGCTTTCGTCGAGCAATACGCGATGGAGCTGTTCGCGTCGTACGTCGGTGGTGATGTCGCGCAGGGTACCCGCCATGCGTCGTGGTTTGCCGCGGGCATCCACCTGCACCACCTTGCCCAGCACCGCAAACCAATGCCATTGCGCCGAGGCGTGCAGCAAACGGACTTCCGCCAGTTGTGGCGCCGCTGCAGGCTCCGCGCCGCGGCTCATCATGGCCTCGAGGGTGGCTTGATCGTCGGGGTGGGCGCGCTTGAGCCATTCGCTGCGAGTGCGTGGCATCTGCTCGGGCGTCAGCCCCAGCTGCTGCAGGCAGAGTTCGTCGCAGGTAATAATGTCTTGAGCGATGTCCCAGTCCCAGGCACCGAGCCCGCCGCCATAAAGAGCCAGCTGTTGACGCTCGCGCAGGCGTTGCATCTGAACGTAATGCAGGTGATCCCGAGCCATGAACCAGGTAGCAAGAAGCAAAGTGAGGACCAGGGCCAACGAACCCAGGGCGCCATCGCGCAAGGAACTGGCGATGAGCGCGTCGGTGGGTTTCATGGCGGCGGCCTCGTCGCGCCCAATCAACACGGCCATGGGGTAAGAAGACGGTGTGCGGTACCACGCATACAGTCGATCCGCATCGCCCGTGTCGGGAGCAAGTACCGCCTCGGACCCCCACGGCGAGCGCTCGAGCAGCAGGCGCGCCAGCGTGGATAGAAGTTCGTCGTCGGTGCGCTGGGCATCGCCTTGCGTGCGAGCCAGCAGGGCACCGTTGTCGAGCACAATGGCGGCCCCGTCGCGGGCGTCGGGGAAGATCTGATCGAGCGCCGCCGACAGCTCTCTGGATGGCAGAGAAATCATGACGACGCCCGCGAACTCACCGTTCTCGTTGTAGATAGCGCGTGAGGCAGGAATCGATTGCTCTTGGGTGACCTGACCCGTGAACGGTGCGCCTATCCACAGTTCGCCGGTACTTTGCTCACTTTGCCGCCAGAAGTACTCGCGATCGGCGACGTTCAGCGCATCGGGAGGTGAGAAGGGTTCTGTCAGCACACTGGAGAACAGCACCTGACCCTGTGCGTCGGCGATGTGCACCTCAAAGGTGGTGCCGCTGGCGCTGGCCAGAGCCTCCTGCGCCAAAGCCACATTTTCGAGAAAAGCAGCGGGAGCTTGAGTGGACCAATCGAAAGCCAGACGTTGAGTAAGAAAGTCCATCTGGCGTGCGAGCCGATCGACTTCCAGCGACAAAGTGTGCGCGGTTTCGAGCGTGTGACTGCGAATTTCTTGTTGGGCCTGGGCGCGTGTCTCAGCATGCAGCCCGAGCAACTGATACCAATACACGCCGAGCATGGCGAGAGCCACCGCCCACAACAGTATCAACCGAACGGTGAGCGAGCGGCGGCGGGGAGGTTTTTGGGGTGACTGAGGAGGAGAGTTGTGCGTATCGGGGTTCGCCATGTGTAACACCGGAAAGGTGACCAAGATTACCCCGAAGCACCTCGCTCAGGAAGTGCTGGGCAGAGCCGCGGTAATCTGCGCCAACAGACGGTTCACGTTGCTGCGCGCCTGAGCATAGGCGCGGGAATGGCCTTGCCGGACGATGATGAGGTCTTGCGATGGCACGGCAAACACGTGCTGGCCCCCGCCGCCGGCAAAGTAGAAGGTGTCGCTGGGCAACTCGAAATCGCCCACTCTGTTGAGCCAAATCTGCGCGCCATAGTTCCCCGCTTTCCATGCAGGCGCTGGCGAGGTGGCGAATTCCACCCAGCCTTCGGGTAGCAGCCTTTCTCCTTGCGCCACGCCGTCGTTGAGGTAGAGCAGGGCCAGCCGTGCCCAATTGCGCGCCGTGCCGTAATCGAAGCCACTGATGATGAAATGGCCCCACCGGTCGGTTTCGAGCGTTTGTCGACGCGTGCCGATACGGTCGAACAATTCGCTCTGAGGCCAGGTGAGTGGGTTCTGACCCAGCACCTCGCTCACGATTCGGTTGAAGATCACCGCCAGAGCGAGCGGATCGCAGTTGCGATAGCGACCCACGGTGCCAGGAGCGTGTTCGAGTGGGCGTTGCAGGGCGAATTCGGCCACGTTGAGGGCTTGGCTGTAGGGCAGAAAGTGGTCGGGCAAGCCTTGTTGCCACTGGGCCCGGCCCTGTTGGTGGCCGGAGCATTGCAGGCCGCTGCTCATATTGAGCAGGTGGCGCAAAGTCATGGCCCGGCGAGGGTCGCCCGGCTCCTGCCATTCGGGCACGGGTGGTGGCGCATCGAGCTCCAGCACACCGCGCTGAACCAGCATGCCAATGAGTGTGGACATCACGCTTTTGCCCATCGACCAGCTCTCCAGCTGCGTGTCTGGCGTGATGCCTTCACGATAGGCTTCCGCTACCAGCCGGCCGCGATGCACCACCACCAGCGCCGCGTGCAAGGGATCGGGCTCGGCCACCGCGTTGGCAAGTGTCTGCACGAGTGCAGCGTAAGGCCCGCTGGAACCTTCATGCGGGATGTCACGAGTGCCCAGTGGCCAATCCAGCGAGCTTTCGGCCGGCAGAGTCGTGGTGACTTCAGCAGGAGTCATGTGCAGGTCGAACGGGCCCGAAGTGGGCACGATGAGGCAGCCTTGGTCGCCCACCGGCCGCGCGCGTCGGCTGACCCGGCCCAAGCCCTCGAGATACTGTCGCTCGGCTTCCCAGTCGGCGTTTAGCCCTGGCCAGGTGGCCTGGGCCACAGCGATCACGCGAGCGACCGTAGCGGCATCGCAATCGAGCCAGACTTCGACTTCACCTTGTTCATCTACCCGGTATTGCACCCGGTCGGCCAGGGCTTCGGGCAACTGATGATGATGCAGCGCCCACGGGGCGCTATTGTGAAAGGCTTCGGCCGCATCGCGGCCCGACACATGAATGGCCGAACAAAGCACTTTTGCCGTGGTAGCCATCAGCAGGGGCAGGTCGATCACGGGAGTGGACAAGGTCATCACAATTCCTTTGGTGAGCGCAGCTGGTATACCAAACGCAATAATTGCAACACAAGGCGACGGCTGCCGGTGCGGGGTCATTGCAGGCTCTACACAACACCCCTAGAATGCGTTTGGGATACAAACCGTACCTTCAAAAATACATCATACCTTTGCCGCTGTGCGGCGTTGTCCATGAATCCATCTGCTTCCAATGTTCCCTTGCCCACCTCAAGTGCCGTTGAGGCGGGTTTCCATGACACCAAATTGGCCGAGGCTGTGTCGTTTGCCATCGAGCACGAGTGCGACTGGCCGCGCTCGCTGTTTCTGCCCGATGGCCGCTATGTGGGTACGGCCCACGTCAACGACCAACCGCCGTTCGACCAGCCCCGCGGCCCTGTGCGTCCCCGGGGTGGTGCGGCAGGTGTGATTTTGCGTCGTGGTCATGAGGTGGTTCGTTGGGGCGACGTGCACCGGCCCGACACCACCTTCTCGGTGGCCAAAAGTTACCTGGGCCTGTTGGCTGTGCTGGCGCTCGACCAGGGCCGCATCGCCTCGCTCGACGATCCCGTGGCCGAAGTGGCCGATCGCTTCCCGGCCGACGACGGGTTTCGCAGCCCCCATAACCGTGCCATTACGTGGCGGCACCTATTGCAGCAAACCAGCGAATGGCAAGGCACGCTCTGGGGCATTCCCGATCGCGTCGATCACAATCGGCAGGCCGGCCCCGAGCACGACAATACCCACAAGGGCACGGAGCGTACCCTGCAGGCCCCTGGCACGCGCTGGGAATACAACGATGTGCGGGTGAACCGCTTGGCGCTTTCCTTGTTGCAGGTATTCGAGCAACCGCTGCCCGAGGTACTGCGCGAACACATCATGAACCCCATTGGGGCCTCGCAAAGTTGGGAATGGCACGGTTATAACGATGCTGTTTTCACCATCCACGGCAAGCCCATGGTGTCGGTCACCGGTGGTGGTCATTGGGGAGGCGGCATATTCATCTCTACCGACGATCACGCCCGGGTTGGCCTGTTGGTGCAACAGCGCGGCCAATGGCAAGGGCAGCAGGTGTTGTCGCAAAATGCCATCGAGCAACTGCTCGCACCCGCCGATGTGCGGCCTATCTACGGCCTTCTCTGGTGGTTGAATACCGAGCAGAAGCTATATCCTGCAGCGCCGGCCAGCAGTGTTTTTGCACTGGGCGGTGGCCAGCACGTGATCTGGGTCGACCATCAGCACGAGCTCACTGTGGTGGCCCGCTGGCTCGAGCGCGATCACTGCAACGAATTTTTCGCCAAGGTGATGGCCAGCATGGTTTGAACGGGTGTGGGCCCTCTCGGGAGTTCGCCACGGGTGAACAAATACCGCGGGCGCCCATACCTACGAGCACTGAAGTACACAACGGAGCCAACCGGCACTGAAGTACCAACAACGGAGCGACGAGCATGAAACTGTTTCGACCTTTCACCT
>JAJUJN010000478.1 GCA_029265335.1 Alcaligenaceae bacterium | reverse complement strand
CTGCGGCCGATACTCGCGCAGCACGGGATTGCGGTGGATCAGGCTCTCGAGACGGTCTTGCAGTTTTTCGAGCCGTTGGGCATCGAGGCGCTCGGCGCCGCTCGAGGGTTGCCGCGAAATAGGCGTAGGCACCGAACGCCGCACTTCACCCGGCATGGGCGTGAGGTCGCCACCATGCAGGGGAATGGGCGAATTCGATGCGCTGCGTTGCTCGCCGCCGCTGAGCGCCACCTTGAGTGGCGTGCGGAAGTACTCCGCCAGGCCTTCACGGTCGGCAATAGAGGTGATGCTCACCAGCCACATCACCAAAAAAAAGGCCATCATGGCCGTCATGAAGTCGGCGTAGGCGATCTTCCAGCTGCCCATATGGGGCTTGTGGATGGGTCGCTTGTTGCGGCGAACGACAATGCGGTCGGTGTCGGGTCCTGCCATGGCGGCTTCTATTTATTCCTCACCGCTCGCACATGCTCGTCGAGCTCTTCGAAGGTGGGCCGTTCGGTGGAATACAGCACCTTGCGGCCGAACTCCACAGCCAGCGGCGGCGGGTAGCCGTTAAGGTTGGCCAACAGGGTGATCTTGATGCACTCGAAGATTTTGATGGCTTCGGCATTGAGCCTGTCGGTGCGTGAGGCCAAGGGCCCCACAAAACCATAGGCCAGCAAAATGCCCAGGAAGGTGCCCACCATGGCCTTGGATATGAGGTCGCCCAGCACCGCCGGCGGTTGATCGACCGCCGCCAGGGCATGCACCACCCCCAGCACGGCTGCCACAATGCCGAAGGCCGGCAAGGCGTCGGCCACGGTGCGCAGCGCCGTAGCGGGCACCTCGGCTTCGTGGCGGAAGGTTTCGATTTCTTCGTCCATGAGCGTTTCGATTTCGTAGGCGCTCATGTTGCCGCTCACCATCAATCGCAGATAGTCGGTGAGAAAAGTGATCATGCCCTTGTCTTTGAGCAACTTGGGGTAGTTGTTGAAAATCGGGCTGGAGTGTGGGTCTTCGACATGGCTTTCGAGCGCCATCATGCCTTCGCGTCGGGCCTTGAGCAGCAGCACATACAGCAGCGACATGAGGTCGAGGTACGACTGTTTGTTGTACCGGGAAGATCGCAGCAGCTGCGGCAAGGTGGTGAGCGTAGCCTTGAGCGACTTGAAGTTATTGGCGGCAAAGAAGGCGCCCAGCGCGGCGCCGCCAATGATGAGCACTTCCACCGGCTGGTAGAGCGCGCCCATGTGCCCGCCGATGAGCGCGTAGCCACCGAACACCGAGACGAAAACAATCAAGAAACCGACGACGATCAGCACGGTTTACCTTTGCAATTGAGATTGGGCGCTTGCCCCCAAGCCAACCAACGGATGCGGCGACCGAGACTTAAGTCGCACCCGAGTTGATGGTTCAGCTGGAGGCCGCCGGCAGATGGTCGAAGGTGGCGGTGGCAGCCCGCGACAGGCTCCGGCTGGCGCGGGTTTTGCAGGCCCGTGGCGGTGGGCGACAGATGGCGCAAACGAATTGCGAAGCCGGCTCGTAGGCACGCATGACGAAATGGCCGCCGCATTGGGTGCATGGCGCAAGCTCGAGCATGCCGGCTTCGAAAAAGCGCACGAGTATCCAGGCCCGGGTGAAACTGAGCAAAGGCTCGGAACCGGGCTCGACATGCTCCAGATAGAGCCTGTAGGCGCTCATGAGCGCTCGAACTCCGGTGACGCCGGCATTCTGCTCGAGATACCGGTGAATGTTGTAGAACATCGAGCCGTGAATATTGGGCAGCCAGGTCATGAACCAATCCACCG
>JAJUJN010000226.1 GCA_029265335.1 Alcaligenaceae bacterium | reverse complement strand
ATCCAGCAGTTTGTGGCGCAAGCTTATCTGGAGGTGGGCCAAAGTCACTACGGCGGCGCGGATATCGCGCTGCAAAGCGGCGGTGGCGTGCGTGTGCCGTTGGAAGGCGAGGTCACCGCGGCCGACCTCTTCGAAGTCTTGCCTTTCGACAACAAGCTCTGGCGGCTCAGCCTCACCGGCGCCGAAGCCCGGGCGATGGTCGAAGATGGCCTGGACGCGGTATTCGGCCCCAACGGCAGCACCGGCCCCTACCCATACACGGCGGGCTTGCGCTACGACGTGGACCCCACCCAAGCCAAAGGACAACGAGCCAGCGGATTCGAGATTCATCATCGCGAGTCCAACTCCCGGTTGCCGCTCGAAGACAGCCAAACCTACCGACTCTTCGTGCTCCACTTCAACGCCACGGGGGGTGACGGCTATAGCACGCTGGCCAATATCCCAGAGGAACGTCGGCTCGACATCGGCGTGCAAGATGTCGACGTGGTGCTCACCTATCTGGAAAGCCTGCCGCGCGATGTCTCCGGTTTGCCGATCGCCAACCGTTTGGATCACTCGCTGTACAGCACGAAGTCATACAACGAGCCCGCCGAATACTAAGCATCACGACCACTGCTGAGAATGCTTCATCGGTTGGAAGGTTGGCAAATACGGAGTCGATACGGACACTTACAAAATAATCACTTGCATTATGCAAATGCACATTATAGGATGAGCTTGTTCACACATTTCCATGGATCCAGCACACGACTCTCACTCCTCGGCGCCGTATTCGTCACTCACCATTGAAGGGCACGCGTTCTATTGGATGACGATCGCCACAAACCTGCGTAACAGCACGCTATCAAAGGCACTCGCACCCCTGGGGTGCACCGTGCCGCAATGGCGGATCATGAATATGCTGCGGCAACGCCCTGGCATCTCGATTGGTCAACTGGCGGAGCAGACCGTGGTGGATAGAACCACCCTGACGCGCACCATCGATGGCCTGGAACGAAACGGTTTGTTGATTCGGGATGTGCGCCCAGAGAACAGGCGCATCCTCGCGCTACGCCTCACTTCTGAAGGTCATCGTCTTTACGAGCAACTGGTGCCGGTGGTATCCGGCATCAATCAGCAAGCGCTCGAGGGGCTCGACCGCCGGGAGGTGGGAGCAGCCTTGGAGACCATCCGCAAGATCATCATCAATCTGGGGGGGCCAGGGTCGAGCTGAACGTTCATTGAGCTCCTATGCCCGATCAAACCTTAGTTTTAAATAACGAACAAGCCAGCGGCCTGGTTGCCATGCCGGAAGCCATCGAGCTCCTCGAGACCGTCTTTCGGGATTACGGCGACGGCAACGCGCAAGTCATTCCACGTCGCCGCATCCATACGCCGCTGCCTCCCGCCGACGAGCCACGCTGGTCTTGGCTCAACGTCATCAGCGGTGTGGCCCCCTGCTTCGACACCGCCGCCGTGCGGGTCGACGTGGCCCACATCGCTAGACCTGAAAAGCACGGCAAAAAGCGCCTGGAGTTTCGGGGCGACCTGTCGGGCTTTGTGCTGATCTGGGATATCCATAGCCGGGAACTGCTTGGCATCGTGCACGATCACGCCGTCTCGGCCTTGCGTGTGGGCGGCACCACCGGAGTCGCGGCGCGTCACCTGGCGCGCGAAGACGCCCACACTATCGGTATTCTCGGTTCGGGCAGCCAAGCGGCCGCCCAAATCGCCGCCATTGTTGCCGTGCGACCGCAGATACGTCATCTGCGGGTCTACTCCCCTACCCCTGAGAATCGCGCAGCCTTTGCTAGACGCATGGCAGACTTACACGGTCTGGACGCCGTTGCCGTTGATTGTGCAGAAGCCGCCATCCGCGGCGCCTGTGTGGCCATCGCGGCCTCGAATGCGGACGGTCCAATTCTGTTTGGCGACTGGCTGGAGCCGGGCAGCCATGTCATTGGCATGATGTCGCCCGAGAGAAAGGATCCGCGACGCGAGCTGGATGACGAATGCGCACGACGCGCCGATCTCATCGTGGTGAATTCCCTGGAGCAAGTGACCTTGGATGATCAGCCCGAGCTTATGGAGCCGGTGCGCCAAGGCATGATCAGCCTCTCGGATCTTCGCGAGCTGGGCAGCATTTGCAACGGCGCCAGCCCGGGGCGGACCCACCGCGACCAAATCACATATCACAACAACAACTGTGGCATGGGCATCCAATTCGCTGCTGTTTGCCGTCGAGTGCTCGACATCGCACGCGAGCGCGGCATCGGCACCCCTTTGCCCGTGGATCTATTCATGACGCGTCGCGGCTCAGACGTGTCCGCACCCTGACACGATAGCGCCAGACCTCAAACAAGAGGCACGAATCACCCCAAAGGAGACTATCTATGCGCACTCTTTCGTTGGCAGCGCTGCTTGCCTGCTCACTCGCAGCCGGCACACCCGCGGTGGCCCAGGAGAACTTCCCAACCCGCACGGTCACCCTGATCGCGCCTTCCTCGCCCGGCAGCACCCCCGATGTGCTCACGCGTCTGCTGGGTCAAGGTTTGGCCCAACAATGGGGCGAAGCGGTGGTCGTAGAGAACCGCGCCGGCGCGGGCGGCGATCTCGCTACCGACTCGGCAACCCGGGCTGATCCTGATGGTTACACCATCTTGCTCGGTCATATCGGCATGACCATCAACCCGCACATCCGGTCGCAGCAACTCTACTCCCTCGACGAACTCATGCCCGTGGCCATGGTAGCCACCGCACCCGACCTGCTGGTGGTTCATCCCTCGGTGCCGGCGACCGATGTTGCCACCTTTCTGACCTGGCTGAAGGAAAACCCCGACACCCCAGCTGCGCACGCTGGCACGGGCACCACCCCACATCTTTCGCTCGCCATGCTCGGACTCCAGGCTGGGGTACCCTATTTGCCGGTTCCCTACAAAGGCGGCGGAGCCACACAGGCGGCACTACTGGCCAATGAAGTGGACTTTATGTTCAGTACCTCATTGGGCATACTGCCGGCCGTGCGCAGCGGACAACTTCGCGCACTGGCTGTGACCAGCCCGGAACGCTTGCCCTCCGACCCTGAGATTCCCACGCTCGCTGAATCCGGCCTACCAGATTTTCAATCGTCGGCCTGGTTTGGGCTCTTTGTACCCGCAAAGACACCACAACCGGTGGTGGACGCCATCGCCCATGCCACCCGAGCCGTGGTGGAATCATCGAACTTTGCCAATCGCCTCATCCAAATGGGAGCCGCTCCGCAATACCTTGAACCTGCCGCCTTTGCCGACTTTGTGAACCAGGAGTACTCGCGTTGGGGCAGTCTGGTAGAGGAGGCCGGGCTCCAGGTGGATCAATGAAGGATTGACTCTTTTCATGACTATCGACACCCTTTGGTATACGCGTTGTCCGGTGCCGACAGCGTCCAGCATCGCCATTAGTCAAGGCTGGCTGGACGCCGAGTTCGCCCCCGACGGCATCGCCGTGCAATCACTACGGGCGGCAAGCGACGCCGCCGTGCGTCAGTCTCATTTCGACCATAGGCAGCAAAACTCATTTCGGCACGGCGGCAATGCTCCGCCAATCTGGTCGCGCTCGCAGGGACAGGATGTGGTGGTGTTGGGCATGACCTGGTTGCCACAGTATCAACGCCTGCTGGCGATGCCTGAATCAGGCGTTGAGTCGCTGGCCGACTTGCGCGGCAAACGGCTGGCCTTGCCTCGTCGAGTGGGCGAGAAGATCGACTTCTGGCGAGCATCGGCCCTGCAGGGAATCTTGCAGGCCTTGCCCACGGCGGGCCTGACGCTTGACGACGTGCAGATCGTTGATCTGCCTGTGTACGAGCCCTATTTGACCCAACAAAAAGCATCGCGCACCGGCGCGCTTTTTGACGCTCGCCAGTATGCGCGCACGGCCAGCACCGAAGCGTTGGCGCTGATTCGTGGCGAGGTTGACGTGATCTACCATTACGGCGCCAGCGGCCCCTTTCTGGAGACCTTTCTTGGCGCTCAGGTGGTATTCGACTTTCAGCAGCATCCCGACCCCAAGGTGGCCATCAATAACGGCACACCCAACGTTCTCACAGTCAGCGGGGGGCTCTTGCGAGAGCGGCGCGACCTGGTGGTGCGTTATTTGGGATGTTTGCTGCGCGCTGCGCGTTGGGCGGCCGATCATCGCGACGAAACCTGGGCCATCATCGCCCGCGAAGTCTCCGAGGCGGAAGAGTGGGTGCCTGAAGCCTTCGGGCCTGAGATTCATCAACAATTAGAACCGATCGTTACGTCCGAGCTGATCGATGCCCTTGAAGTTCGCCAGCAATTCATGCTCGAACACGACT